>JAUHXW010000362.1 GCA_030426705.1 Gammaproteobacteria bacterium | reverse complement strand
TAAAGCCCGGCACACTTTTTGTTGTGGCAACACCTATTGGTAACCTCAAAGACATTACTTATCGTGCTGTTGAGGTTTTGCAACAATGTCCCTGGACCGCTTGTGAAGACACCCGCCACAGCAATCGCCTGTTTCAAGCCTATAACATCAGCAGCAAAACCATTGCATTACATCAGCACAATGAGAACCAAAATGCCAAGAACATCATCAAACTGTTACTCAAAGGTGATGATGTTGCTTTGGTTTCTGATGCAGGAACGCCTTTAATCAGTGACCCTGGGTTTCCTTTGGTCCAAGCCGCACATGAACACGGAATCATAGTCAGTCCAATACCCGGACCATCAGCTTTGGTGGCTTTTTTGTCGGCAGCTGCAGTCAAATCACAACCTTTTACTTTTCATGGATTTCTTCCTGCCAAGAAACAACAACGATTACATTTTTATCAAAGCCTGGTGCCGCTGAATTCAACCCAGGTGTTTTATGAATCGTCACATCGCATTATGGATTCCATAGAACAAATCAAACTGGTTTTTGGAGAGCATGTAGTTGTTGGTATGGGTCGCGAATTGACCAAACAATTTGAGCAAATTTTCCGCGGATCAGTGAAAGACTTATTGGAATTATTAAAATCAGACCCAAACCATCAAAAGGGCGAATTTGTGGTGGCAATTGAAGCCATAAAGCTCAAGGAAGATGAACGTTTAACCACTGCTCAGGAAAGATTGGCTCAAAACCTGAAAACATTGTTGCCACCCAAAACAGCAGCAAAAATCGTGGCTGATCAATTCAACATCAATAAAAAAATGGTTTATCAATATATTTTGGAATGTGACTAGTCCGAATATTTCATCAGTAAATGGAATTTTCAGGCTAGTCCAATCCATCTAAGGCAAAAATAAATTAACTAACTTGCTTTCCCAGGTTGGTCGATGCTTTTCAAAATAACGCTGCAAACCCTGTTTTTTCCAGATTTTTATTTGGCTTGCATCTTGTTTGGACTCTCCATGCAGATGTTTGACTTCAATATTGGATCGATACAAAATTGATTTTTTTTGTTTCAATAATCTGCTGAATAAATCCAGGTCTTCAAAATGCAACGGAAATCCTTCATCAAAACCACCAATCTGTTCAAAATCAGCACGATTGACCACGTAACAAGCGCCATTCACGGCTTCAACTTCAATAACATCATCAAAAATACCTGACTCCTTGATGTTAATCCCTTTAAAAAAAGGAAATCTTGCCAAACCTGTCACATGAAACACCACACGCCAAAAGGTCGGTAATCGTCGCCTTGAAGCGGCTTGTAAACTGCCATCAGTGTTCAGCACACGGCATCCGACCAAAGCTGCATTTGATTGCATTTTAAGATCATTTGCTAACTCGTGTAATTGCAAGCAAGTCACAAAACAATCGGGATTGACAAAGGCAATGTGGCCTGATTGCCCCAATGCAGCGCCTTGATTACAGGCGCTGGCAAAGCCCTTATTGTGGGTATTTTGAACCAGCTTTACCTGTGACTCGAAAGGCTTTATGGCCTCAATTGATTGATCCTGAGAAGCATTGTCAACCACAAAAACATCCATTGGTTGATGCTGTTGATTTTCCAGCAAATATTCCAGGCATTGTTTTAAAGTATCACCGGAATTGTAGTTGACAACAACAACATCAAGAGACTCGTTATCAGCCTTTTTTTTGGTATTCTCTAAGTGTTCTGAGTTCATTGACCCAGACAAAAATTCCATAATTTAGGCCAAACTTCCATGGCATCAACCACTTCTTTCAAATCATGTCGGACTTTGGCAATACAGTGTTCAACACTGAGGCTGGCATCCCAGTCAGAAAGCACAGGAGGCTGGTTATTTTTAATGGCTTTGCCGTTCGCCTGAATGATTTCCCTGACATCCGCCTGCCAGTAAATCGGAGCGTCAGGAACCTCCTCCACGATGTTTTGTAATGAGAAAACCAAATCTGCTCTGGTTTTGGTCATGTATTCTCGCAAGCTTAACTCCAAGGCATGATCAGTGCTCGTGCGCAAGTCATCAATGGCCGCCCGAATGTTATCATAACGAACTGTTGCGTCCTTGGTATGAATTTTAGAACTGATAGAAAGCACATAATCAGCCACAAAACTATTGAAGTTAGGTCTTCTGGCAATGTGATTAAAACTGCTGCGATCTCTTTTGCTGGTTTGTATGTGACCCATCATAAAAGGAAAATGCAATGAAACCTGATCCGGATAACAGCCTTTCATCATACAATTGAAAAAATGATCCTCATTTTTATTGACGGGAATTACATAGGGAGTCAACATACTGTTATCAATTGCAGAAGGTGCAAAATACGATAATGACAAAGCCGCGTAATTTGGTGTGTAATGTAATAAATTTGATGCTTCAATGTTATCAAGATAAGTTTCACGATCCTGCCAAAACGCGTCTCGTTCTTCGCCTTGTAATAAATACAACCAATAATTACTTTCTGCTCTAGGACTACCCCAGGTACCATTGCCGGTGGATTTAATCAATGAATCACCGTTAAGTCGCTCCAGGTCCATCAAACGCCATCCATACAAAGAACTGTGCGATTCAATGTGGGCATTATTTAACCAATGGCCAAAATAGTCACCGCAGGCTGATGTCATTTGTTGTAACACATCTACATCAACGGGTTTACTGAGTTCTTTAATGGCCCGTATATTTAAACCAAATCCGACACTCAGTTGCACATCTTCATTGATGTTGATTTCATTGTCTGCATATTGTTCGGTCTTTCTGGGCTGCAACAAATAATCGTCATCATAAAATGAAAACTTTTTC
>JAUHXW010000361.1 GCA_030426705.1 Gammaproteobacteria bacterium | reverse complement strand
TTAGCTACACTTTGAGTGATTTTGGCCAAGATTCAAAGTCATTTTTCCTGAAACTAAAACATCTGGAATGTTTTGGTCAGCTTTGCTGCCCGAAGGGGACAGCACAAGGAAGTGCTGGAACAAACCATTTAGGCACAAAGTGTACTTTTTATAAATTGTACAATATTATCATATATGTCTGATTTCAATAGATAATTTGTTTCAAGAATGCCGGACCGATGAAATATTCGGGTTAGACCAATTGATCCAATTTTTTATAAGCAGGTCCAATTTGGCTGACCGTTTGTACCACCGCCTTCTTGCCCAATGTTTTGTTTTCGTCGACGGCGTCTTTATCTTTGAAATCCGGGAATTGTTCCAGCAACGAATCACAAAAATCGTTGTTGAAAAAGTCATCAATCACCACATGACCAAATGGCTTGGCTGACTGGAAGTTCTTCTCAAGTTGTGAAAGGTTGTCTAAAACTGAGGGATTGAGCCATTGATTTAACATGCCGTCGTCCAAAAACTAAACGCCAGCAAGTATATCATCGTCTAGGGGCTGTTAACACTCACCCTAAGTGTGATTTTACCCGCTATTTTTTTTGCCCAAAGGGCATAGATTTCAGGACCTGGATGAAATCCGTCACTGGCAGTTTTGATGTTATTGGGAAATTCTCTGAATGACAGATAGGTCAGTTTTTCATGCTTTTTGCAAAAGTCTTGCAAAGCCACATCAAGCTGATTGGCACAACGCCCTATGTAAGTATTCAAAGGCCAAGGCAAAGCTGGAAAGTCACCCATCGGCGGTAATCCTGACATGATGATTTTTTTTGGTGAATAAAGCTGTGTTATTTTTTCAACCAGTTGACTTTGTTGTTCCAACCAGGTTTTTACTGATACTTGAGCAGTAACATCGTTAACACCCAAAGCCGTAATCACAAAATCAAAATCTTCAATGGGTTGTTTATTCAATGCGTTCAACATCGATTGTGTGGTTCGTCCTGTTTTAGCCAGCAATTTGTAATGAACCTGATAATTCGGTGACAATTCTGCCAGCAGTTGTCCAAGCAAAGACTGTTCTGCTGTATCAGCCCCTACACCGGCAGCCGATGAATCACCCATCAACAAAATTCTTATGTTTTCCCCATGACCAGTAACACCTGTTGTGATTTCAACCGGCTCAGGTAATAAAGGCGTTTTGTACCTGACCCATTTACCCTGCAGCCATAAGATCGGACCCAGTATCAATTTAAATAACTTGTTCAATGGTTTTCTATTGCTGCGGCTGTTTTGGTTTTAATGATGCAAATTTTTCTTTTGCCAAAGTGATCAACTTTTCATTAGGAGGATCCATTGTGTTCAAACGTGACATCATGTCATCTTCAATCACTGTTACCTCATCAAATTGTTGTTGCTGATATAAAACAGTAGCTTTGGTTATCCAGGCTTTTAACTCCCTACTACCGAAAGGCACACCATCATTTTCAAAAATGTGAATGGCTTGTTCTGCCAGTTCGAAAGCCCTTTTCGGCTCATCCAGATTTAACTTCACATTGGCCAACTCCTGAATATAAGCACCTACGGTATTATGTTCTTCACCCAAAAGAGCAGTAAAGTTTTCTATGACTTGTGTAAACACTTGTTCAGCCTGAGTAAAATCATCACTGCGGGTCAACAACACACCATAATTAGCCAAAGTCATGCTGTATGAATAATTGAAATTATCGTCCTGTTGTTGATTCATTGTGCTCAAATTTTCAAATACATCCAGCGATCTTTTGTTCCAGTATTTAGCCTGTTCTAAATCGTCCAAAAAATAATAATCTACAGCCAGGTTATCATAAGCATCGATTAAATCAGGATGATTGTCTGGCAAACGTTCTTCATTTATTGCCACCACTTGTTTTCTGAGTTGTAAAGATTCATCTTTTCGGCCTGTAGATGAATAAATACCGGCTAAATTACCCATTAAGTTGGTGTCTGTGGTGAAGTCTAAATCAGCATCCTGATTATTTTTGATAATTTCTAACCCTTTTTTAAAATTGATCTCTGCGCCCTCAAGGTCGCCCACATAACTTTTGGTCATACCAGCGGTATTTAATGCATCAATCAAAATATTGATGTTATAACCATCATTTTGTTCAAAGCTGTCAATGATTTCATCAGTGGTCTTAATGGTTTTATCAAACTCATTCAATCGATTATAAATCAATGCCAGGTAGTTTTTACTGGCTAAAGTATCTTCCAGGTTTGGATTATCCAAAATATCTATGGTTTCCAAAAATAAAGCTTCTGCTTCTCCATAATAGCCCTGATCCATTTTTAAAGTGGCCAACATACTGGTTATCATGGCATTGGTTTGAACATTTACCTCATCCAAAGTTTTGATTTTGTTATAAGCAGGCATTAACATCGATTCGGCACGATCCATCAATCCCATCACATGATACACATCACCAATAGTAGCCTGTAGGTAAGCCTGCAACTGTGGCTGCTCCTGTAATTTTTCATTGATTTTTGTCGAGCCCTGTTCAAGTAAATCTATGGCTGTTATTTCTTCAGCATTTTGTAAATAGGGATTAGAAACTTGAAAAATAGAAGTCAAAAACTCTGTCACTTGTTCAGCTTGTTCTCTGGCAATTTGTGCCTGTTCCCTTTCATGATTCAAGTCATTGATATGTTTAAACACACCCATTCCTGCCACAAGCAAGAGTGCTGCTGCCAACCCATATCGCAAACGTCTTACCGGTTTGTGCTTGATTTTTTCCAACAATTCAATGGCATCAACGGCAGTGGGCCGTTCAGCTGGGACTTTTGACTTCATCCGTTGTATCAGTTGGGTT
>JAUHXW010000034.1 GCA_030426705.1 Gammaproteobacteria bacterium | reverse complement strand
CAGATTTAGAAAATGACGATGTATTTAAAATTGATTCAAACAACAACTTATCTTTTATTAAAAAAAACCTTAGAAAACAAGATTTAGGCGTTATTGATGATCAGTGTAAAAAAATCATTAAAAAATATCTAAGTGATTTTATATTAGGAGGTGATTGAGGTGCGTGCCCTCAATAATAAGGACAGGCATCGGATAGAGGTTTAATTTAAAGAAATCAACCTTGAATTGGGTGAGGGGATAGTCTGGGACAGGCATCGGGTAATCTGGGACAGGCATCGCATAGAGGGCTGAAATCAACAAAATGAGCCTTGGTTTTGGTCAATTTAATGTAATTTAAAGTTGTTTTTGAACGTTTTGCTTGATGGTTGGCTGATTTGCTGTGAATTTCAGGTTTTAGCCAGATTCAAGCCGAGTTGGACGATGTCGCCTGATGACGAAAGAGGTTTTGGCTGGTTGGTTTAGGCTATTCCAGTTGTGGTTTTAGGGTGTGTCCCAGCGTCCATTTCCGTTTTGTTTTCTGTGAAAATTCTTTGAGCTGTTCAGCTGTTCCTACGGCAGAGAAACCAATGGACTTAAAGCCTTTGAGTTCATCAATCCAGCTTTCAGGATTGATGCCAATGTGGTCAATGGCTTTTGCAGTTTTTGAAGAGATAAAACCTTTTTTATCATCACGAATACAACGCCCTGAATCATCGACTAAATCAATGTAACTGGATAAGTAAAAAGGTAGGTCATATTCACCTTTGCCGAAGCCTGAAAGCCAGGTTGATTTGTTTTCGATTCTTTCCTGGATTGAAGTGAAGCCAGAGTCTTTTAAAGCCTTAGCCATTCCTGCACGAATAGGGTTTAAATCCACGTATGCCATGCAGGTCAAAAGCGCCCGTTCATCTAGCAATGCTTGGCTTTTGAAGCGTGATTCCCAAAAGTGCCCAGTGCATTGATCCTCACTATTGGCCATGCGCGCAATATATTCATTGATGGCTTTCATATACCATGATATTGACATCAATCTTGAACGGTATTCAGTTACATATTCTTTAACCTTTTTTAGCTCAGCTTCGGTGCTGATTTCACCCTTGAGATATCGGTCACAGAGTAGGGGAAGTGCGTATAAAGTTTGCCATGCCATTAACACACGATTGGCTGGCCATTCTGATGTGTCACCAACACGTAAAACGATGTGAAAATGATTGCCCATGATGGCAAAAGAACAGACATCAATGTCGAAGATTGAAGTAACGAATTTAATGCGGTCAATCAACCACTTTCGGCGGTGTTCAAAAGATTTGCCAGTGACTGAATCTTTGCCACAAAGAAAAGCTCTACGAACGCACCTTGAGACCACATGATAATAGGGTGTTTCTTCTATGCAAATCTGCTGTTTTCTTGCTACAGTCATATAAAACTCCATGTAAAAACTGTATTTTGAGCATTTTAAGTCACAAATTCTGTGGCAATTTTCTGATAGACTTGTAGGAAATTATTGATTGGGGTGTATGTCCCTGATTCTTCTGCTGATTCTTCTGATTCTTGACAAACCACATAAATGGATTACCCTTAAACGAGGTTGATTCAAATCAACACCCATTGAAGTAATTGCTGTTTGATTTTAGTTTTGCTTAATAAAAGTGTTGGGTAGTTGACTTCAGTCAACCTGTTGAAATTAGCAGCAATCGGTCGACTAAAGTCGACTACCCACAAGTTACTGTCCCAAAGAATTTGTGATTGTGGTTTTGATGTTAAGGTCTTTTAACTCAAACAGGTATTCCTCTAAAGTGATTTGATTCACACAAGGAATCACGCCGCGTTGGTAGTCTGAGTTTAAGATTTTTTCTGCCATGATGATGGCTGGTATGGCGGGTATTTGGGGGCCATGGTTGTTAAAAGCTTCAATAAACCAGGTTTTGGTGGCGGTTTGCCCTTTGGAATCGATACCCTGAACCTCTACATGCATGCCACCATCTTCGGAACCCAAAGCGTCAAACCATCGGCTTAGTTTCAGTAGTTTGGCCGCGTGTTTTTCTGGTTTGATGGGCAGTCCCCATTTGACCAAACGCGCCAATAAGCCAATCATGCGATGTAATAGCTGACTTTCCATACCGGCGGAAAAGCTCAGGTTTTTGATGTTGAAAAACTTGGGCAGCAAGTCGAGATCAGGTGCTTCACAGTTGCTCATCAATCGATTGTTGATGTTGGGGTATTTTTGAAGGTAGGTATCAAACCAGCCGTAACGTACTTTATCAGCTCCCGGCCAAGGTTTCAAAGGTTTGCCGATATAGGAAAGAACTGCCTGGGTAGTGGCCAATCCCCGGTTAGTTTTTTGTCCGGGTGAAATGCCAATTTTGATGGACTCAAAGCTTTGAATATCAAATTGATGGCTTAAATGCAGCAAAGCAGCTGATGACAAAGCTGGCACGGTACTCGCGCCAGTAATGGCGGTCAGTTGCTGTTGTTTGGCCAAAACGTCCAGAGCATTCATGGCTTGAATATACTGCCTGCTGTCGGACAAATCTATGTAGTGAGCGCCGGATTGCAAAATAGTTTGGGCTGTATCGGTTTGTTGGCCTTGAAAGGGACCACAGGTATGAATCACCAAATCAGGTTTCAGCTTATTTAAAAAATCACACAGTTGAGTCTGTACATCAAAGCAAGCAATGTCTAATTGAGCTTGTGGCTCATCTTGTAAAATGCGGTCGGATAATTTTTGGGCTTTGCTTTGATTTCTCCCAGTGATGGTGAGTTTAAAGCCTTTTGTTGCCAAAGCCCGAACAATTCGACTGCCAAAGGTGCCGTAACCACCGAGAACTAATACATGGCTTTTATGGTTCTTTGGATTCAATGTGTTCATGAAAGATTCCAGTTTGATAAAAAGTCCTTTTTAATATCGGATGATCCATGGTGATGGTAAATCGAAAGTTCCCACCACCCAAATCCTGATGAATCACATGTGTTTCTCCCGGGCTGAGCCAATGCGGCAGTGGTAGATACCATTGAATGAATTTCCAAAAATATCGAGTGCTTTTAAAATGCAGTTCACCGTTTTCCGCAAAGACATCCAAAAACATACCAAAACCACCACCCACCATTTCCATCATCCTGCCGCAATCGTCTTTTTTAACGGAAGTCACGCTGAACGGTTTTCTTTGGGGGAAATGGTAGGTTCTGCGCCAATAAACGCCAGGCTTACCTGGTCTTGTTGTTAACATCACATCCATAGGAATGTTCTTCCCTTGATGAGGACTGAGTGGGTTACCAATGATTTTAGTTAAGGTGGCAAACAACCAGCCTGCTCGTGAGCGGCTGACTTGTTCCATAACACCTTTGTAAATGATGGGATTTTCCTGTGAGGGTAGGCGATTAAAACGCCTTTGCACAGCAGGATGCAGCTTGTGCCAATTTTTCCCCAGATGCCACTTGATGTGATTGGATTTGTCCATGTTGGAAGTCCATTTAGGATGTGTCCATTATACTACAAAGCTAAGTTTCATCGGAGTTGTGAGGCTCCAATGAAATTTTATGGTTATTGAGAAATATCAAAATATTTATTTGTTAATCGTGGTTGCTGTGAGTCCTAAAACTATTTTGAGATTGCTGTTTTCGTCTTCAGTTATGGTAGTTGCTTGTTTTTTGTTGTCACTTAAAATGCTGTGTGAAGTTAATGTCCTTACCTCGTGCTTATTTAGGCTCTCTTCGAGTATGATTTCTGAGAATATTTGAGTTTCATGTTCTCCCTCGGTGATCACATTTGGTTTAATGTGAAACAAATATGAATTTATTTTCGCGGACACACTTTCTCCATTTTTTGCTAATAAAGCAAAGTTTTCTTCAACGAGGGGTTCGTTATCAGAATTGTTCTTGATGGCAAACGCTATTTCTAAAAACACTTCATCTACAGAAGGCATTGGCTGTTCATTTGTGGTTTTTGCCAGCAAGTTAACCGACAGCGATAATATGAGTACTGCACTGGTATAAAATGATAAATAGTTTTGCTTCTTCATAGTTGTCTCCTTGGAAAGTTGTTTGATGCGAATCATGTTATTTTTTGGTGAATGTGACATGTGGTTGATAGTTGAAGAGCTTTGTTGATTCATCTTCAAAAGTATTTGTGCGAGTTCTGTCTGGTATTTTTCGTTCTGGGCGTGTTGTTGACATGCCGCATCACAGCGTAACTCAATGGCTAACCTGGATTGTTTGGTCAAGAGCCACATCACAGGATTGAACCAGAATAGCCGTTGAAACAATGTAATCCATAATAGCCAGTAGGTATCACCCGCTTTGATGTGTTGTTGTTCATGACTGATGATTGTTCCGGCCCAACCGCTGTGATACAAAGACTCGTCAATCCAGATTTTAGGTTTAAATAGTCCGCTTACACTGGCATTGTGTAATCCTTTGATACAAAACACGTTTTTGATTGCGGTGGCTTGTCCTTTGATTATGTACAATTGATGTTGCTTGTATAATTGAATGACATCAATCAGAAATCTTATAAACCCCAGCAGTATCAGCATCATTAACAATGACTGCCACGAAAAATTCGATGTTTGGGTTTGCGAAATCAGATTAGTGATTGGCACTTTTACAGATGAGATAACCGGTTGAGCGTGTTCAAATAAGGTTGAGTTACTTTGAAAGCTTGCCAAGCCAAAAGGTATGCCCCAGCTGCTGATGGCAAAAATCAATAGCATAAATTTGTATTTGGCCTGGATAGTCATCAAGCGATTGACGGACAGAACCCAACCACTTACGATGATGTTGATGATGAGGTATTCAGTCATGATGTTTCTGCTGTTTATCAATCAGGTTTTGCAAATATGAAATATCATCTTCAGAAAGTGGTTCATCATTTAATAAATGATTGATGAGCTGTTGTTTATCGCCACCAAAAACTTTTTGTATAAAATTATTGAGCATGGGTTTTCTGAGTTTTTTTGCTGAAATGGCAGCAGAGTAATAAATGGTTCTTCCTTGTTGTTCTTTTCGTTTGAGTGCATGCTTTTTTTCTAGACGGTCTATGATTGTTTTGACGGTTGAATAAGTCACTTCTCTGTTTTGACTTATTACCTCATGTACTTCAGGAGCGGAAGCTTTTGAGTATTTCCAAAAAAGTTGCATGACTTCGGTTTCAAATTCAGAAAGCTTCATATCTACAAATGTAGTGATAAAGTTGTATTCTAACTTTAACTCTACATTTGTCAAGATAAAGACATTAACTTATGCTAATTAATTTAAAAACCAAAGGCAGATCTATCTGAATTGTAATTTACACATGTTATAATTTTTGAATAAAAATTACTCACAGGAAAAAAATATGAAAATGAAAGCTGCTGTTGCCTGGGAAGCGGGTAAGCCTTTAAGTATTGAAGAAATAGATATCGCAGGTCCAAAAGCTGGCGAAGTGTTGATAAAAATGGTGGCAACCGGTGTTTGTCATACCGATGCTTACACCTTATCAGGCGATGATCCAGAAGGGTTGTTTCCAGTGGTTTTGGGCCATGAAGGTGGTGCCATCGTAGTTGAAACCGGTGAAGGTGTCACTTCTTTGCAAAAGGACGATCATGTGATTCCTTTGTACACGCCAGAATGTGGACAATGTAAGTTTTGTTTGTCTGGTAAAACCAACCTGTGTCAGGCGATTCGAGAAACCCAGGGCAAAGGTTTGATGCCCGATGGCACCAGTCGCTTATCTAAAAACGGTCAGATGATTCATCATTATATGGGGACTTCTACATTTGCTGAATATGCAGTGGTTCCGGAAATTGCTTTGGCCAAAATCAGCAAACAAGCGCCTTTGGAGAAGGTATGTTTGTTGGGTTGTGGTATCACCACAGGAATTGGCGCCGTACAAAACACCGCAAAAGTTGAGCCGGGTTCTACCGTGGCTGTATTTGGCTTGGGTGGTATTGGTTTGGGTGTGATTCAAGGTGCGGTGCTGGCTGGTGCCGAACGCATCATTGGTATTGACATCAATCCGGATAAATTTGAGTTCGCCAAACAAATGGGGGCCACAGATTTTATTAACCCGAAAGAATATGATAAGCCCATTCAGGAAGTGATTGTTGGAGTAACTGATGGTGGCGTTGATTATTCCTTTGAATGTGTAGGCAATGTCAACCTGATGCGATCAGCTTTGGAATGTTGTCATAAAGGATGGGGCGAGTCAGTCATCATCGGTGTCGCTGGCGCGGGTCAGGAAATTTCAACCAGACCGTTCCAATTGGTGACGGGTCGGGTTTGGCGTGGTTCCGCGTTTGGCGGTGTCAAAGGCCGCAGCCAATTGCCAGGCATGGTTGATCAGTATTTACAAGGCGAAATTAAGGTGGATGAATTTGTTTCACACACCATGCCGCTTGAAGACATCAACCGCGCTTTCGATTTGATGCATCAGGGTGATGGCATTCGTTCTGTGATTTCATTTGATTGAGTATAAATGATGAAAACGATTAAAACACACCGTTGTTTTGATGGAGAGCTTGGTTTTTATAAACACGACTCCAAAGTCAACAAAACACCCATGTCATTTGCTGTTTATATGCCGCCACAGGCCAAAGAAAATCCAGTTCCGGTTTTGTTTTACCTGTCTGGTTTGACTTGTACGGAAGAAAACTTCATGGCCAAGTCGGGTGCGCAAAAATATGCCGCTGAGCATGGCATCGCATTGGTCACTATGGACACCAGCCCCAGAAATCTGGGATTGGCAGGTGAAGATGACAGTTATGACTTCGGTTCGGGTGCCGGTTTTTATGTGAATGCCACAGAAGCGCCCTGGGATGAAAATTACCAAATGTATGACTATGTGGTGGAAGAATTGCCTGCTTTGATTTTTGAGCAGTTCAATGTAGACGCCAACAAAGTCGGGATTTTTGGCCATTCAATGGGTGGTCATGGTGCGCTGATGATTGCTCTCAGGAACCCTGATAAATACCAATCTGTCAGTGCATTTTCACCGATTGTTGCGCCGATGCACAATGATTGGGGTAAAAAGGCGTTTAATGGTTATTTGGGTAGAGATCAGTCCACTTGGGAACAATATGATACTTGTGAATTAATCAAAACAACTAAAAATCGCATTCCTTTATTGGTCGATCAGGGCTTGGATGATGAGTTTTTGAGTGAATATTTACAGCCTGAACGTCTGGAAGCGGTTTGTGAAACACATCAGCATCCATTAACATTGCGCAGACACGCTGGTTATGACCACAGTTATTATTTTATCAGCAGTTTTATCAAAGACCATATTGATTATCATGCCAATATCTTATTGGGGTTATGAGTTTTATGTTGATATTTGATGTTTAGCCACGCGCAGGTTTGAAACATAAGGAATGTCTTTGGGCCTTTATTCAAATTTGTTCCCGACTAATTTGAAAGCGGCCGCGGCAGACATGGCTTTTAACCTCGCGCTCTTCGCCTCTGATTGGCCTGCATGGATGCAGGTCTGTCGCGTGAGCATGGAGCGGAAGCGGCCGCTAACGCTCACGGCTAACCGCTCATTGCATCAAGGCTTCTTTGCTACGCAAAACCGCCTTGATTACATTCACGCGCTACGGCATTCATACACCTCTTCTTTTGCTTCGCAAAAATCGAAATGTATTCATTGCCTGCGCTGCCTAACCGGCTCGGCGGGTCGAGCCGATCATCGGCTCTCCCAAGTGAATTTCTGCTAGATTAAGGACCTTCTCCTTTGGGGTAAGTCAAGTTCAGCGCAGCATCACGTAAGGCATAAGGGGCATCAAGAAATCATCTGCGACAATAAAAGAAATTGGCATGGCTTACATCTCCTGGGGTATAATTTAAACAGGAATTGACATTTAACAATGTCTTTTGAACACCAGGTGTTTCACTATCGAATTTGTAAAAAAAACCGGCTATAGACGCCGGTTTTGGTGGGCGCTTGTTTAGGTTTTAACAAGTTGATTCTTCTTGCATGGTTTTATCACCCCAATTGACCCAGACTGGTTCATTGATGGGTACTAAGCTGGCTTCGCCAGGGTAGATGTCTTCGTATTGCATTTTCAGTTCAAAGCTTTCTGAACCATCTACAGTGTTGACTTTTACTTCTGCCCATTTGTTACGCATGATGAGCAATGAAGGGTTGCCAATAACCTCGGTTTCGCCAGATTCGTTGATTTTCATGATTTTAACATCGGCTAAAACTTGTTCATGTTCTTTGGCATTTTCATCCCAGGCAATGAAAGATGACTTGATATCCAGTTTGTGTTTTCCGAAAGTAATGCTGGATTCCTGTTCATTATGTACAGTCATGGAAGCTTCTTTGGCAGCAGTTGTATCCTCTTGATCACTGCTGAAGGCCACATTCATTTTCATCACAGCATCTGCAAACAAGGTGGTGGTTGCATAACTTTGTGCCACCAAACTGCCCACCATAAATGTCGTCAGCAAACTGGCTTTGATGAAAGAGGTTAAAACATTATTTTGTGTATTCATAGCTAAATTCCCGGTTAAGGTTGCCCCGCTTTATGTAGTTATTAACGGTTCTGACTGAAAAAAGTTACAGAGGTTCATTACCGTTTGTATCATTTTAATGTTTTGAGATAAAATTTACGTGACAGGATGGTGAGCAGCGCGTTATTTTTTGATGTGTTTTTCGAGCCAACTGGCGGGGTCTAGACGGTAGTAATTTTGTAGGGTTTGATAAAGCTCAGGGTATTTTCTTTTAAACGTTCTGGGTTGTTCAAAAAAATGTTCACTGATGACAGCAAAAAATTCTGCTGGGTTAGTGGCGCCATAATGGTTAAAAAAAGCACGTTTGCGAAGTTTGGCTTTGGTTGTTAAGCTTTGAAACTCCTTACTGAGTACTTTACCCCAGGTTCTGATTTCACCACCGGCAATGTAAGGACGGCCATCGCCAGCGCCATCGGCCTGGTCCAGTTGGTGTGCAAATTCATGAATTACCACATTTTCGCCATCTTTTGCATTCAAGCCTCCATGCTTGGCATCATTCCATGACAGGATAACCGGACCCCTGACCCAGGATTCACCTAAGTGATGGCCTGGACCTTCATGGTTGGGGTTCTTAAAACCTCCCGGATAAATCATGATGGTTCGAAGGTGCGTAAAATAATCATGTGTGCGGTTTAGCAACAACAAACAAGCCTGAGCTGCTATGGTTACCCGCATCTCATCAGTGACTTCAAGTCCAGCATGGCCTGAGAAATATTTTTCAGACAAAAACACATTGACATGGCCTAACAGTTCTTGCTGCAAATGTTCAGGCAAAAAGTGATAAATGGCGACATTGTTTTTGATGTATTCAACAAATCGTGGCGGCGTGGGTAAATTAAACAGCTTTTGCCGGCGGTGTTGCTTATGCCATTTGAGCAATAGCCAAACCGCCACAACCAGCGCAACCAGTGTTAACAATCCTATTTGGGCGGTACTCATGAGATATTGGGTTTGTGATTGAAAATTTGTTGGTAATGGTTGTTTGTTTGAGTCAGTCCAAGGCTGATTCTAAAGCCTGAGTGTTCGGTCAAAAACACATCATCAGGTAACACCAAAAGTTTTTTGTTTTCAGCCAAAGATTGGGCAAAATCACGTCCTTGATATTTATTTAACCTGATAAAGGCAGTTGCCGATGCTGCCGGCTCTGTCCATGCAAATTCATCATTTGAATCTACGAGCTTTTTGAGTTGTTTTTTATTGTTCAGGATGATGTCTAGATTCCTTTGCCATATGCGTTCGCTGTGCGGAATGACCTTTTGACACAACTGTGCATCGAGGCTGCTTTGGCAAATGGATAAATGAGATTTAATGGTGATGATTTTTTGTAGCAATTGCTGGTTTTGACAACACAGCCAGCCCAGTCTAATGCCTGGTAAAGCCAATGCTTTTGACATCACGCCCATTGAAATGGCTTGTTCACAATCATCCGCGGCGGCCGGGATTCTGACATTGGTATCGTGCTCCAATCCTCGAAATACTTCATCAGAAAACAACCAACAACCATGTTCGTGACACAAATCTTGCAATTGTTGTAAATCATTTGCAGTAATATGACTGCCAGTTGGGTTGTGAGGAAAATTGATGATCAATAATTTGGTTTTGGCGTTGAATTGACATTTGAGCAAAGCCCAGTCAATTTGCCAGTTGTTATCAGCCAACAATTCACAGGTACTGACGCTGGCACCGGCATTTTCCGCCACTTTCACCAAAGGCTCAAAACATGGCGTGAACGCAATCACATGATCATTGGCTTCAAGCAAAGCTTGCATCACCAGAAAAATGCCTTCCTGGGCACCTGATGTGAGTACCACATCATTGCTGGTAATGTTTTGATGATATTGTTGGCTGATCAATTGCCTCAGATGTTCGTTGCCTTGCACCGATTCATACCCCAGGTTGCTTTGTGCAATGACCTGGGCCAGGTCACAGCCAGTAATGGTGTTCAACTCTTGCCAGCTCAATGGTTCGGGGTTACTGCTGTGCAGATTGGTCAATGTGCCAGCTGGCCATTGTGCTGTGAATTCTGCCATTTTAAACGGTGGAAATTTCACTGCACTTTTTTCCAAATGGTCAATTGGGCCACGGTATGTTGATGTTTACGGGCAGTTTCCCTGATCACAAAAGGCACATCATGAGGCTCGCCCACCAATTCAAATTCAGGCTTCAGATAATCCCGCAGAGCGTCCAGGGTGGTGTAATTTTCGCCATTGACTTTGAATCCACCTAACCAGTTTTGTTTTTCGGTGAATTCTTCCAGCCAGGTGTAGGGGGAAGTTAAAACCAGATAACCGCCATCGTTGATACGCTGTTTGATGCCATCGAGGAATTGTTTGGGTTGGTACAAACGATCAATTAAGTTGCCGGCAAAAACCAGGTCATAATCATCGTATTTGGCTTTCAAATTACAGGCATCACCCTGAGTGAATTCGATGTTATTGACCTTGTCACCCAATCCCAATGATTCAAGATTAAATGATTTCAGTTCGGTTAGTTCACCTTCGGTGGGAATCAGGTATTTGACTTCACCATGATTGACCAGATTAATGGCATTGCGGATAAAGCGTGTGGAAAAATCCAGGGCATCAACCTGATTATACTGTCTGGCCAATTCAAATGCACTGCGACCCACCGCACAGCCCAAATCCAAGGCTTTGCCATGACTCGAGAGATCGATGTGCTGAATGACAATATCAATACAGGCTTTAGGGAAATTAGCGACGCCAAAATACTCGTCACCATAATGAAATTCCAGGTATTGAGAAATGAGTTCGTCGGTTTCGTAGGTGTTAAATGTTTGGTCCACTGGTTGCTCCGATTCAACATACCTGAATCCGGCATGCTGGAAAAAATGGCGACGAAAGGCATATCTGGAATCTTTGTGGGCTTCATTGCCCGTACTGATCCAGCTGCCACCTTTGATTAAATTGTGTTTACCATCAAAAGTAGGCACTGAGAAATCGTCATAAGCGGGATGAACCTGAAAACCATCAAAGCCATCAATTGCGGTTTCAGTCCATTGCCAGACATTACCTACCACATCACCGAACTTTTCTTTGCCAAAGTCAAATTGGTCAACGGGTACAGACGAAGCCGCATAAGCCAAATCGATGTTACCTGGTGCTTGACTCCAATGAGGATAATGTTCGTTGACTGTATTTTCATACAAACAATACCACTCGGCTTCTGTGGGCAGACGAATGGCTTTACCGGTTCTGGCAGCCAGCCAGTTACAAAAGGCCTTGGCTTCCAGATAATTGACATCAACCGGCCAGCTCCATGGCATGGGGTGTTCTTCGGTCATGCTGCGGTAATACCAGCCATCGGTTTTTTTCAGCCAAAAAGTTGGGCGTTCGGCTTGTTTGTAGCTTTTCCATTGCCAACCTTCTTCGGTCCACCATTGTTTGTCCTGGTAGCCACCGTCTTCGATAAAACCCAAAAACTCATGGTTGGAAACCAGGTATTGGCTGGCTTTGAATGGTTCCACTTTGGTGATTTGTTTGCCGTATTCATTGTCCCAACCATAGGTTTCAGAGGGCATGGATTTTCCTTGTTCAACTGGGCCACCATCCAAATGGATCAAGCGGTTGGTCACGACCTCATGGTCACGTTGATGACGTGGCCAATCCGGGTGGTTGTTAACGTGTACAATGTCCAATTGCCTGATCAGGACCGCTGAAGTTTCCAGGTGAATGCGCTCATGCTCTATCCCCATCAAAATAATCCAGAATGGATCTTCCCACTCAATGGGCAAATTCAGTGGTTGGCTGTCAATCATTGACAACACCAAATCTTTGACCTGGTCTCGGTATGTTTGAACTGCTGCCACAGCTGGCCAGCTGTAATTGGCTTTGTTTAAATCGTCCCAGGACATTTCATCCACACCAATCGCCATCATTGATTCAATGTCGTCATTGATGTTGTGTTCTATCAGTTTGGCCACGCGTAATTTGTTCACAAAAAACACTGCCGTATGCGCATAGTAGAAAATCAAAGGATGGCGCAATGGTTCTGGCTGCTGATAAAAGGTCTCGTCATTTTTCAGGCATTGAAATAAACTTTCGTAAGCTTCATAAGTACTGAGGAAATGATTTTTGATTTCAGTCCTTTTGGCTTCCGGATTACCTTCGCTGATGATGGGCGTCTTGCTTATTTTGATGGTCATTGTTTTGTGGTTGTAATTGTTATGGCTGCAATCATGCTTTTATTGCTGTGAAGATTGTATCAATTTGTTCATTTTTTTGCCATTTTGGATTTATTAACTCACCAGGTTGTAACGGTTCAAAATAGGTTAGTCAAGTTCAGGGAAATCCTTAAAAAATTTGATTTTGGTTTGTTTTCCAGCTCGACTTAAATCGCCATTTAACTGATTTTTCCATAACAGTTCACCTGATGAGTTATCAAATAATAAGCCAGTTGAATGAGGTGCGCCCACAGGCGTAGCGACACCTATGTAGGCACCTCCAGTGGCTCCTGCTGTAAGGCCGGCAGAAATCAAACTAACCCCCATGGCTTTCATGAATGAAACTCTTGGGAAAACTGCGCGAATGTGCAGTACGCCAATGTTCGCTTCAGAAGGAGCATTATTTCCTTCAGTACCTAGGGAAAAATTTGCGGAAATGCGATTCATCCTGATCTCACTGAATTGTTCGAGGTTCTTTTTTGTTACGGGGTAAAACACCACATTTTGGGAATCAGCAAATGAATGTACTAGTTGTTGCTGTACATGGTCAGGATAAGTTGACTCCAAATAAAAAGGAGGGTAAATCAATTCTTCTTGTAACTCTCTTTCGATGTAGTGTTCAAAACCCATATCAGGGTTTAATCCTATGCCACTGCTTATGAAAGCAAAATCAATTACACCTGTGTAACCTTTTGAATGTAAAGTGTTTTCAATGAGTGTTTTGAGCTTCTCTAATTGTTGTTTGTTTATGTCTGCTGGATAATCCAGGAGCTTGCCAACATCATCGATAAAGTGTAAATAGTCAATGACCACAATAACATAATCAAATTTTTGTTGCTTGGATTGACTGTTGAAATAATTATATTTGGGTGCGCAAGCTGCCAATAAAAGCAAAACAAACAGTAGAACTATATTTTTTCTATCCATAATATTTTCTTGTGAGTAAAAGTATGTCGAGAAGTTTAATGTCATGTATTTATCATTACAATGCAAAAATGGCATGTATTTTGACGATAGTAGCTATCCCTTTTTAAAAAAAGCTGTGTTAGCTTTCGGTGTTTACATGCTAAAATGCGCTTGTTTAGAACATAATTTTCATTAGTGCAAGAAATCAAAGAGAACAGCAAACAACATAACTCCATTTCTGAAATCATCTTTCAAGCGGTCGATTCGGCCAAAGCGCAAAAAATCACCACATTAGCTGTCGGGCATATAACCTCGGTTACAGATTACATGATTATTTGTACCGGTAGTTCCAGCCGGCACATGCGCCATCTGGCTGAGACAGCGATTGAAGCGGTTAATGAGCATGGATTTGAAGTGTTGAGCACCGAGGGCATGAACTCTGACGAGTGGATCATCGTTGATTGCGGTGATGCGGTACTTCACGTGATGAGTGGTGAAGCCCGTGAGTTTTATCATTTGGAAGGTCTTTGGGACATCAAAGAAAACCCTGAAGAATGAACATCAGCCTGCTTTCGCTCGGGCACAAGATGCCTGATTGGGTCAATGTGGCCTTTCAGACATACAACGAGCGCCTTCCCCACCATTTAAAAATACAACTGGTCGAACTCAGTCCTGTCTCACGACAGAAGGGTTTGTCGGTGGCACAAATCAAGTCGCAAGAAGCGGATGCCATTGAGAAGCAACTTAAGCCAGGTGCTTTAAACATCGCCTTGGACGAACATGGCAAAGCCATCAGCACCAGCTATGTGGCCAAGCAATTGGCCGATTGGCAAATGCAAGGTCAGGACATCAACCTCATTATTGGCGGTGCTGATGGACTTGATCATCGCATCATACAAAGTGCTCAGCAAACCTGGTCGTTGTCAAAGCTGGTGTTCCCTCACCAACTGGTTCGGGTCATCATTGCTGAACAAATCTATCGTGCTTACAGCATGCTCAATAACCATCCTTACCATCGGGAGTAATGCACCATGACAATACAGGTTCCACA
>JAUHXW010000033.1 GCA_030426705.1 Gammaproteobacteria bacterium | reverse complement strand
GCCTAACTACCCCCCAAACACCCGAAGAAATTCATTTGGCAGAAACCATACAAACCAGTAAAAGTTGGAGAAAGCTATACAATGCTTTGTTTGCTGTATTGCGTGGCGAATATAAACATGACCAACAACAAAGAGATCAATTCCAACAACAAATCACTGAATTACAGGAGCAAATTTCATTCCTTTATCAAACCAATCCTGAAAATTCAGAAGCCATTGAAGCCCTAAACAATGAAGTGACTCAACTGCGCATTCAATCAGATGAAAGACAACCCGTTGATCAAGTCAAACTCAATGAAATCTTGGCAAGTTTTTTTCCCGTAAATGAGCAGATGCTTAACAGCTTAACCACCAGCCATCCGGAAAGTTTTAGATACCTGATGACCACTTTACATATGAAAAGTCGATATCATTTAGTGATTGGAGCAGGACAACGCTATGCCCAACTACTGGCCAAATTGCCTGAAGATATCAATTGGCCTCAGCTGCCCAATCAACAAATCATGATTCAATCTGAACATCAAGACAGTGACTTGTTTGATTTATTGATTCAACCCGCTGCTGATTTGTATTTGTGTTACCTTGGCGCTGACTGTGGCCCAGAATCTGAAATGGTCTTGAACTATTGTCTTAACTGGGAGAAGGATCATTACGACAGTCATGTGGATGCCTGTGGCAAGTCTTTGCTGGATTTTTACAGTGAAAACTACCTAACGGCCAACCAATGGACCGACGTCAATGCTTTGTTTGAAACTATGGTGAAGATGTATGCGCACTAAAATCCTGATAATCATTTTATTGATGGCTTTGGGGGTATATCTGGGCTTGAACTGGTCAGACATCAGAAACCAAAGCAATGAGCAAAATAAAACCACAGTTGAAACCAATAATACCAATTTAAATACAGATTATGACCACATAAATAAAGTTAAAAAAACAACGGAAAGCATAGCTGCCAACGATCAAACAACAACAGAAGAAGCTCTGGTGTCAAATGATGAATGGTTTGATCAATTGATGCAACAACTGTCACTAGCAAGATACAGTGAAGACCCTTTTGTTGAAATGATGTCGGTTGGATTGGAGTTTGAAACTTGTGGCAACAACAGGATGGGTAACAAATCTTTCTGGCGTTTCCAGGATCAATCACCAACGCCGGCGCAACAAGAGATTTTGAATCAAATGCAGTCTCACTGTGATTCATTGGTTCAACAATACAGCATTTTAGACGATAAAAAAATGGAAACAGCTGGATTGGAGTTACTCACAAACATGATGCCCACATCAAAACTGGGTAAATACTTGCATCAATTAATAAGTAAACGGCAACAACCAGAAGATATGGCTCAATTTGGCAGAAACCTGATTGCTTTTGGTATCAAGGAAGACAATGCCCAAATGCTGAAAATGTCAACCTGGATTACCGGGATGAGTCACAACAGTGAACCCATCGTTCCTGCGCACATCCTCAAGGGACAAAACCAACCATACATCAATGCAGTGACGCAAATGGCCATAACCTCACTGGCTTGTGAATATCAAAATGGTCTCACCTGTGCACCCACTTCCTCTTTTATGCAAACCAAGTGTTTCGATGATGAACATTTTTGTGGCATGGATTTTAGCCAATGGTATGAACTGGCGGTCACGCCCGGGATAGCGGCTGATGTACAATTGTTAAAACAGTATTTTCAAAGCCTGAAACTGCCATGAAAAAAGGCTTTGTTTTTTTGCTGTTGATAGTCATCATCCTGGCATTGTGGTGGATATACCAATCTTCCCTTGAGGCACAAAAAAAGCAATCAACGTCACCTAATGTGGTTTCATTTGTTGCCGCTGAATCGCAAACTACAAAATCCGAAATCAGGAAAAAACCAACTCAACCTAAACAATCTGAACCTTCTTCGGAAATAACCACAACCATTCACTTTTCAGATAAAACCATTACAGATTCAGAACTTTCTTACCTCGATGTCTATAGAATGACCCGACAATTTGAATCCTGCCAGAATGTGATTTATCGTTTGCAGGAAGAAGACAGCTTTGACCCGGTTGCTTCCTTCAAAAAAAGAACCCAACACCTGCAAGCCCTCTATCCGGATTTTCCTACACCCACACAAATTTCAGCAGTCACCCAACATGCCAATCAATGTGAACAATTGCTCAATACCGTGCAATCACTTGATTTACCTGATTTAGATACAAGCGATGGCAAAACCTATGCGCCCATGTATCAGCTCAAACGGCGCCTGAAAAAATATTTACTGTCACTACAACCGAAATCACCAAAGGAACGAGCCATTGCTGAAGTACTGAATCTGATAGTGAATTGGCAAAAACATTATAAACAGGTACTGGTCATCTCCACAGGTGAAGAAGAAACCAACAAAGTCGAAATTGAAGCCCTCAAAGAACAGCTGAGTTTATTAAGAAATGAACAACTTGAATTCAGCCAACAGCATCATGACAGTTCTGATTCGGTTGATTTAAGTCGTATTGGTGAAATTTTGATAGAAATAGAAAAACTGGAAAAACAGGTTTTTGAACTCAAGTTGGTTAATCCAGAGGCCAGAGAACAAGCCATCGAAGCCTTTGAAACTGTTAATGAATTATTGTTTACCCAATTAAAATCCCGTGACCCGGATGTATTTTATGAAGCACAGAAAACTCTGGAGTTGAACACAAGAAACTATCGTGATTTTGGCTACTTTCCTTATAAAGATCATGGTGGCAAAAAGTTAAAAGTTCCCTTTGTTGAGTATGTTTCACCCGGTGATGTGATTAAAGACATCTTGGGTTTTGATGATAATGAATCGTTTGGTTTGGTCATAAACTATGCCACTCAGTTGTATCATTGTGAACTCGGTGCTGACTGTGGGCCAGAGGGAAATTGGACACCTTTTTACTGCCACCTGGGATATGATAATCTGTTAGAAACGGCTTGCCAGCATGATTTACCCACATTTTACCGAGATTATTTTCTGAATCAGAATCAGTGGCAGGATGTGCAAATGGTGTTAGATATCATCAGGGGGCTGTATGCGAATTAAATGGTCATTGTTGCTTATATTGGCTGCTTTGATTTTTGGGTTTCTGGTTAATCAAAAAAATCAAAACAAGGTGATGGAAAACAATGAATCATCAACAACAAAAACCTCTGTAGACTCGACAACGGCATTTGATTCAGATGATCATTTAGAACATCATCCTGTTAATAAGCCCTTAGCGAAAAAAAACAAGCAAAAGCCCACTCGTTTACAGTTAATCCTTGAAGAAATCGAAAGTCGAATATTCAGCGATGATCCTTATGTCGAAGTCTATTCACTACAGAGTTCGATGGGCTTATGTAAAGATTTGGATAAACTGGGCGACATATTCACTTTTTATCATAACTACACCCACCCCAAACAACAACAAACCATTGATGCTTATCAAGAACAATGTCAAAAACTACAATCTAAATACCCTATCTTAATCAGCCAGGACAGAAAACAGCAACTGACAACCTTTACACCGCATAGCAAACTAGGATTACTGCTTGAAAAAACAGGTAAGGAATTCAGTCACATGACTGAACTTGAGCGCAATGAATTGGGTGCAGCAGTGTTAACAGAAGCCATTCGAGAAGAAAACAGCGCAGTTTTGATGTATAGCTCGTTTACTTACCGATACAACAGGCCAATGATGTCCCAACTTACCCATGTCCTCAACAGTCAGGACTTGAATTATGTGGGTCAAATCAGCCAGTTAACAATCGCCAAAATGGCTTGTCAATTCCAGCAAGGGATGGCATGTGAGCCCACCAGCGAATTGATGCTTATAATCTGTGCCCAACAGCCCAATTCCTGTGGCTTGACATTTGACCAATGGTATCAAAACAACACCTTGCCAGGGATGAAAAGTGATGTTGAAACCATGATGACTTACCTGCTGAGTACAGCGCTCTAAACTCAGACAAAAAAACTTCACTTCAAGCAAAATAATTGCTTGCTATTTCTTGTGTTCCTGTGAATAATGCGCGCACTTTTTCTGTTCAGCCTGGCTGAGCAGTTTTTTTTGCGAGGCAGCGTAGGTACGTTTGCCGCTTTTTTTATTGTGTGACCACTAAGCACACAATGTTTTTTAGAAACTGTTAATCACCAAGTGAGCAATGGTTTCAATGAGTAGAAAAAATCATGTTAAAAAACCCTTACTCTCAGCGCCATGAAGCTGATACTCCCGAATCATGGACCCCAGCCCCAACAGTTGAAAATAATGTTGTTTGGCCTTCGTTTCAACAAGGACCTGAAGATGACCGCCTGGATCATTTTATTCATCGTGATGGTAAAATTTTTGCGGGCACCCATCTGATTATTGACTTGTGGGGCGCGCAGCGCCTGGATGAGTTGGCGCACATGGAAGCGGCCATGCGATTGGCCGTGGAGAAAGCCAAAGCCACTTTGCTGCACATTCATTTGCATCATTTCACCCCTAACGGTGGTATTTCTGGTGTGGCCGTGTTGGCCGAATCACACATCAGTGTGCACACCTGGCCAGAAAAAAATTACGCCGCTTTCGATGTATTCATGTGTGGCGATGCTGAACCTGAACAAGCAGTGGAAGTTTTTAAGCAGTTTTTCAGTCCTGAATCTTGTCAGGTTGATAACATCTCACGCGGCCAAATCTTATGAAAAACTTATTGGTGGAAAGCCTGTACCCAAGCTGGGGACAGGCCTATCAGCCTGACGATGTGTTGTTTGAAAGTCAAACAGGACATCAACATCTGGTGATTTTCAAGAATCAGCAATGGGGCACGGTAATGATGCTTGACGGCGTGGTTCAAACCACCGAAAAGGACGAGTTCATTTACCACGAAATGATGACCCATGTGCCGATGTTCAGTCACGGCCAAGCCAAACGAGTTCTTATCATTGGTGGTGGTGATGGTGGCATATTGCGTGAAGTCCTGAAGCACCCAACCGTTGAGCACGTGACTCAGGTGGAAATCGACCAGGCCGTGATTGATATGTGTGTGCAGTACCTGCCCAACCATTCAGCCGGTGCTTTTGACGATCCACGAGTCAACATCGTGATTGATGATGGTGTTGATTTTGTCAGTGAATGTGTTGAACAATTTGATGTGATCATTTCGGATTCAACTGATCCGATTGGCCCGGGTGAATCCTTGTTCACTTCAAAATTCTATCAGGGCGTACAATCCTGTCTGGCTGAAAACGGTGTGTTTGTGGCACAAAATGGCGTGAGCTTTATGCAACTCGATGAAGTGACCACCACTCAACAACGCTTAAAGCCCTGTTTCAATGATGTGACTTTTTATGCGGCAGCGGTTCCCACTTATGTCGGCGGCATCATGACTTTTGCCTGGGCGAGCCAAAACCCAGAAATCAGGCAAATCGATGTCGAAGCCTTAGCCACAATCACTGAACAGGCCGGTTTCAAAACCCGTTATTACAATGCAGCCGTTCACGCTGCCAGCTTTGCATTACCACAATACGTGATTGATGCCATCGGGGAGCTGTCATGAATCAAATTCACCAGCTTAAAGCACATTTTGCCGAACAGGTTTATCCAGACCAATTGGGCAAATATTCTCGCCGTAAATTGGCAGAAATTGCTGAACAACACGGCACGCCTACGGTCATCATTGATCAGGATGTGATTGCAGCGCAATACCACAGTTTGTGTCAGGCCTTACCAAAGGTCAAAATGCGCTATGCCATCAAAGCTTTACCTCAGGTAGATGTGATTCGACATTTGCACCAAATGGGTTGTGGTTTTGATTTGGCCACCGCCGGTGAAATTGAGTTGTTGAAAAGTTTGCAAATTGGCGCAGAACACACCATTCATACGCACCCGATCAAAAAAGATGCTGAAATTCGCCATGCGATTGCTTATGGTTGTCGCTATTTTGTGGTGGACAACAGTCATGAAGTGGACAAATTCAAAGCTTATAAAGACCAGGTTGAACTGATAATTAGGGTTAACTTCCGCAATCAGGATGCAGTGGTTGATTTGTCGCGCAAATTTGGTTGTGAACTGACCAAAGTTCCGGCTCTGGTGGAACAGGCACAACAGGCAGGTATTCGCATCGCGGGTCTGTCTTTTCATGTGGGTTCACAGGTGCCTGCACCTTATGCACACATCGAAGCCATAGAACAATGTATCGACGTGTTCAAAACCATGCCCGAAGTGAACTGGAAAATCCTTGATATTGGCGGTGGTTTCCCGATTGAATACACTGGACCTGGCCCTGTGATTGAAGATTTTTGTGCGCCCATCAATGATGCATTGCAAGCTGTCGATCAGCACATTGAAATCCTGGCTGAACCCGGACGATTTATCGCTGGTCCCAGCGCCATCCAATTATTGAGCGTGGTGGGTATTGCCCAACGCGGTGCCCGAACCTGGTATTACCTGGATGACGGTGTTTACGGTGTGTTGAGTGGTCAAATGTTTGACCATGCCAAATACCCCATCACGCCACTGCAAACCTATGACCTGACCAAAGGACTCAAGCCCAGCGTATTGGCTGGCCCAACTTGTGACAGCATCGATGTCATTGATGATGACATTGTTTTGCCGGAACTTGAAATTGGTGATATATTTGTTGCAACCCAAGTGGGTGCTTATACCCTGGCCTCAGCCACAGAATTTAACTTGTACCCCAAAGCCAAAACCTTGTGGCTCAATGGTCAGGATTTAACTTAGGTTGAATAAGAACATGAACAAGAAAGAAAAAATCGTGTTGCAATGTGCAGACTGTGATTTCAAATACAAGAAAACCCTGAAATGGTTGGAAAACACCCATTCTTTCATTTGCTGTCGCTGTGATGCCGAACTGGACATTGATGAAGTGATCAATGAAATCATGGCCAGTGATGAACCACAGGATGTTTACACCATTTATCAGAAATAATGAGATGGGGAATTAAAACAACCATTTTTTTACCTTTCCTAAGCAGTTACACCAATGTCCTGGTAACTAAAAAAATTCTCAATTGAGTCATTCCCGCGCAGGCGGGAATCCCCTCTGACTTAAGCATATGTTAAATCTTAAGGAGACTCCCGCCTACGCGGGAGTGACCGTTTATTTTTAAGTAGATGCTGTTGTTTTTAGGTTATAATTTTTGCCCATCGTGGGTGCTTCACCTTAATTACAACTAAAAACGGGAGTCATTTATGTCTGATCAGCAGGTTTCTGCAACAGGCCCGATTACACGAGGACCGTATCCAGAACTGACGCCACATGCAGTGATTGTGGGTTATTTTCTGGGTGTGGTATTGGCCGTTTCCATTGGCTATGCTTCGCTCAAACTCGGGTTTTCTATCGAAGGGTCTGAATTGGCCGCTATCTTGGGTTTTGGTATCTTACGTGGTTTACTGCGTCGCCGATCCATCATCGAAAACAACGTCACCCAAACTGTGGCTTCAGCCGTAAACGGTGCTTCCTCAGGCATGATGTTTTCTGTTCCAGCTATCTTTATTTTAGGCTATGGTACCGATTTCAATCCTTATGTGTTGACCTTTGGTGCGATTGCGGGTGCTTTTTTGGGCATCGCTTTCATCATTCCATTGCGCAAGCAGATGATTGACTATGAACGGTTAACCTATCCTGGCGGTGTGGCCGTGGCCTCTATTTTGAAGTCACCTGGTGCGGGTATCAGTAAAGCCATGTTGTTGATTGGTGCCATGTTAGTTTCTGGCATTGTGCACTTTATTTCGATCTACTACGGGGTTGAGAATTGGCATTTGTTTAAACAATTAGGTTTACCTGAGTATTTAAACGGAACGTGGTCACTCTCACTCATGACCATTGGTGTAGCCTTTATTGCTGGACGCGGTGGCATAGCATTTATCATTGGAGGATTTGTTTGTTACTGGATGATTGCACCTTTGTTAGACTTGACAGGTAATTTTCTTGTTGATCCTGTAACAAATGCCGAAATCACAAAACCATCCCAACTAAAAAATCTATTATTCCGCCCAACTGGAATTGGTATGTTGATTGGTGGCGCGATTGTGGGCGTAATCTATGCGTTACCATTAATTAAAACAGCGGTAAAATCCATGCAATCTTCAGCCAAAACTGAAAGTGCCATGAGCAAAGATGAAATGCCAATCAAACTGCTCTATATTGCCATTATAGGTGCTGCTATATTGCTTGGCGTGATGGCCATTACTTCGGCTCAGGAAACTGGCATTATTCGTGGCTTATTAATGGCTGTTTTAGGTACTTTATGGATTTGGATGGCAGGTATTATTCTCTCTGAAGCCATTGGTCGAACCAATTGGTCGCCGCTTTCAGGCATGACTTTGATTGCCGTGACTTTACTTATCATGATTACCCAAACTTTTGGCGGCATGAGTACGCCACAAGCCATCGTGGCAGCTGTGACCGTAGGCGCTGCCACCTGTGTGGCCATGAGTCAGGCCACTGATTTGATGTTGGATTTAAAAACTGGTTACCTCGTTGGAGCTACGCCGAGACAACAACAACTGGGTCAATTTATGGGAGCCTGGTTAGGACCTATTGTGATTATTATTCTTATTTTTGTTCTAAATGATGCCTATAAATTTGGTAGTGAACAATTGCCAGCTCCACAAGGAACTACACTTGCAGCAATGGTTGAAGGGGTTACTGGTGGTGATGTTCCAACACAAAAATACATTGCAGGCGCACTTCTGGGAGGCTTGTTATCAATCTTACAGGCGGGACTAGGTATCACTGTTGGCCTAGGTTTTTATCTTGGGTTTGAAACTGTGCTCACTTATGCCATCGGCACCTTATTGAGGGAAATCATGGATCGAACCAAGGGCAAAAGCTGGTCTGAATCCAAAGGTATTCCAATTGCGGCTGGCCTGATTGTCGGTGAAGCGCTGGTAGGCGTAGGCAAAGCAGTGTATATCATCTCAACAGGAGCAGGAGGTTAATATGAAAAATTTAGTATTTTTATTTGTTGCTCTGGCTTTTTTTGGTGGCGCTTTTCTGACATCTTTAGACAAAGAACTAGTTAACTGGATGTATTTTCTACCCGTGATGTTACTTGGATTTGGTGCTGCTTTTATGTTCCGAAAACTCTCTCATGCGGAAAACAAGCAAGGTCATGTGCTTCAAAACAACAAAAAAGTGTTGATTGAATCCTTAGGCAATATTCTGACCAACCTCGAAGCTTTGGACGGTAACAAAGAAAACATCCCTACTTATGAGATGCGCTTTGAAATTGACAAATTGTTCCGCGAGGATTTGATTAACTTTGCCGATGCCAGAGAAAGCATGAAGCATATTTTTAGCCTGCAAGATTACGCCGACATCATGTCCAGCTTTGCTGCGGGTGAGCGCTACATCAACCGCGTGTGGTCAGCTTCAACCGATGGTTATATCGACGAGGTGATGATGTATGTGGAAAAATCATTGTCACAATTCCAGCACGCCAAAGAGGAATTTGACAAGGCTTTGGCAGCTGCAGGCTAGCCAAAAGTTTTTGTATCTCATCAAAGGGGCAATATTTTGCCCCTTTTTTTGTTCCTGGCCTTTGAAAAGCTGTTATATACTCAAGGTAAACAACAAGAGGAGACATTTATGGCTGTTTCATTGACACAACTGTGGCTGCCAATTTTATTGGGTGGCTTATTCTGCTGGATTGCCAGCGCCATTTTTCACATGGTGATCAAACACCACAACGCTGACTATAAAAAGCTGTCCAACGAAGATGATGTGGCCGATGTCATGCGCGCTGGTAACCCAACGCCCGGCCTGTATCACATGCCACATTGCACCGACATGAAAGACATGGCCGACGAGGGCATGCAACAAAAGTTCAAGCAGGGGCCAATCGCGATGATCAGCGTGTTCGAAAATGGCATGCCACCGATGGGTAAACTGCTGGGACAACAAATTTTATTCTATATATTGGGCAGTTTATTACTGGCTTATGTGGCCGTGCTGTCATTACCAGCGGGCGCTGATTTTATGACGGTATTCAGAACCGTTATGGCCACAGGCTTTTTAGCCTATGGTTGGGGCATCATCCCTTACTCAATTTGGTACGGTCATCCCTGGTCAAACTGTGTACGATATTTAATCGATGCTTTGATTTATGCCGCCGTAACCGCCGGAACATTTGCCTGGCTGTGGCCTGGTATGTAATTCAAGCTGACATTTAAAACACCCCTTTATCCCCTCTCAAGAGGAGAGATAAAACACATATTTTTTAAATTGATAGAAATCCTGAATTTTCTTCAATTTATTATGCTTTTAAAAATTGGTAGTAAAGCTCCCCTCTTGAGAGGGGGTTGAGGGTGTGTCCATTATGACCTTACATCCACTGGGATGTATTTTTCCAATTCCATTATCACACCCTCTAAATTTTGCATCACTTCATCATCTGTGAATCAGATAACAGTAAATACTTGATCTTATTTTTGCTTTGCAAGTGACACTAGTTTCGGGTTGTATGGGATTATTTTTCTCATTTGTTTAAGTATATTTGATGACTCAGGGAAATGTTAATTTTCATACATCTCACACACCCCTTTATCCCCTCTCAAGAGGGGAGATAGAGCACATGTTTGTATAAATTCATGAAAAAACCTCAAGTTTCTTTAACCTTTTATGCTGTTGAAAATTGGTAGATAAAGCTCCCCTCTTGAGAGGGGCTGGGGGTGTGTGAGATTTAACACATTCTAATCAGAATACCCAAATCAGAAGATACCGCTTCATTCAAATGGTCTTTTAAACTGTCGAAAGATTCTAAACAATATTCAAAAGCCTCTTCTTTTTCTGACTCCCAAATATTTGGATAAACATCCACTTTTGACATTTCTTTGGGATTAAATCTAGACATCAGCTTTTGAGCGTCTATAAGATTGATTGCCGCACATATTTTGGCGGTTTCACTTGCTTTAATCACACGAGCTGGACCATAACCAACATCAACATGACCAATGGGGTCTCCTGAACAAAGTAAAAAGCTTAACGGCTCTTCGCCTTCCCAAACCGAACCAGTTAACAAGTAATGTATGCCACCCCAAGCTTTATCCAAATAACATTCTTTACCTTCTTTTTTTCCAAGTAACACTTGGGGTAGTGATTCAGGAATGGGTATTGTTTTCTTACCCAATAATTTACCGATGATGCCTGGTTTCTTACCCATTCCTGTAGCATGATAATAAAACTCTGGAGTATCTGGTTCCAAAAATCGCCATATCAAAGTAGGTTCATTCAGCAATTTTGAAATGTTGCCATCACTCAGTGAATAAATGGTCATGGTCATACTCATAAGTATCTCCTTTCTAACTAATCAAATACCATCACATCAACCCCAACAACTCATCAAACACACGTATCTCATAATGATGCTCTTTGAATGCATGGTCTACCTGTCTGAGATTAAACCAGCAGGTTCTCATGCCGAAGTTGGCGGCACCCTGGATGTCTGCATGGTAATTGTCGCCAACCATCAATACCTCGCCAGGATTTGACCATTGCATCAGTTCACAGGTATGCGCAAAGATTTCGGGGTCGGGTTTGCTCATACCCACTTCTTCGGAAATCACCAGGGTTTTAAAATGATGTTGGATGCTTGATTGGGCAAAGCGGGTGTTTTGCACTTGAGAAAGGCCGTTAGTGATGATCGCCATCTCACAATGGGGTGAGAGTTGATCCAAGGTGGCTTCAACGGTTGGTAACAACACCGGTTGATTGGCCAGTTCATTGAGGTATTGGTGACTGAACGCATGAAAATCGGCACGCTTACCCACAAAGGTAAACAACTGTTCTGCTCTTTTTTGCTTGAGTTCCTGGATGGTGATGGTTTTGGCATCCAGTTGTTGCCAAAGCGGTACATTGATGCCACGATAAAATTCAACCAACCCCTCTGGCACCGGCATCTCAAAGTGTTTCAATGTTTTGATTAATGCATGTTCTTCTGCGCGATCAAAGTCGAACAAAGTATTGTCCGCATCAAAAATTAACTTGGTGTATTTATACATTCAAAATGCCACGCTCTATGAGGTTTTGTTTGATGTCCTCCAAAGTGTCTTCAAAGGGTCTGATTTGATAACCCAGTTGGTCCTGGGCTTTGAGGCTGGTGGTTTTGTATTGGTGTGAAATCAGCTGCAATGATTCCGGGGTGATGTCTGGCTCTTTACCAGTCAAATAAGCCACAGATGATTTGATTTTTGCCACCAATTTGATCAACCACATCGGTTTGTTCCTTAAAGTGACCTGCAGCTCAAAGGCATCACTGACCTGCTCAATGAATTGTACAAAATTCAAATTATGCCCGCCCAAAATATAATTTTCTCCAACCACACCTTTTTCATAAGCCAAAAGACAACCCCTGGCCACATCACGCACATCGACAAAGGACCCCGCACCAACCGGTACCGTCGGTAATTCGTCTTTGATCAGCATTTTAAACAAGCGAATCCAATTGTGTTGATCATCGGGTCCAATGATGTGTGTCGGATTGACTACCACTGCATTGAGTTCTGCCGCATGATCCCTGACCAATTGTTCAGCCTGGCTTTTGCTTTTGACATAATTGACCCAACTGGATAAACCTTCTTGTGGTACACTTTCATTTAAGTGGGTCATGCCATGATGATCGACACCGAAGGTGGTGATTGATGACACATGCAACCACTTTTTGACCTTTTTCTGTAAAGCAGCTGCAATCAAAGCTTGGGTGCCTTGTACGTTGGTTTGGGTTTGTCGTGGGTTGTTTTTACGCCAGGTGTTGGTGTCTGCAGCCACATGGAACAGACCATCAACGTTTGCTGGTATGGCTTTGAGCAATGAGTCCTGGTTCAATAAATCTGCTTCAACATAGTTCACACCTTCTACAGTATTTTCTGGTATGCTTCGACACATGGCAGTTACCTGCCAGCCGGCTTGAACCAAGTGTTGACATAAATGTCTTCCCAAAAATCCCGTAGTACCTGTTACAAAAGCGGTTTGAGTCATTTTATTGTTACTTTTTTAAACATAATGACAGTTTAATCGATTATAGAGACCTTTGCTCGATTTTGAGCAATTGAGAAAAAGAGTTAAAAATGCGCAATTCAAGGCGGAAAATGCAGTCCAATACGCCGTTATTGGCAAATTTTTCAACGCAGAGTGGCGTATTTTTAGACTTTTTATCTTTGTTCACGAATCGAGTAAAGGTCTCTTATAGAGAGTAAATAGGCTAAATTCTGGAGAAAGCATGGAAACTATGCCGGCCAAACGGCACATCACCCAAACCATCAAACTGTCACTGCCTTTGATCATCAGTCAAATCGCAGTGGTGGCAATGACTTTTGTCGATACCGTGATGGCAGGGCGTTTAGGATCAGTTACATTGGCCGCAGTGGCGGTGGGCAGTTCATTGTGGGCCACAGCGATTCTGTTCTTATTCGGTATCCTGATGGCCATTCCACCAGTGATATCTGAAATGCACGGCGCCGAAAAACACCACAAAATTGCCCCATTCTTCCGCCAGGCTTTGTGGTTGGCTTTGTTTCTTGGCATCTTTTTTACCATTGTGTTGTTGTTACTGGACCCGTTGTTTCAGTTCTTCAACACCCAGGCTGAAGTGATTCCAGAAGCGCAAGGCTATTTACATGCCCTGGCCTGGGGTGTGTTGCCCTTGTCATTTTTTGTCTCGTTTCGTTATCTGGCCGATGGCTTGTCGATCACCAAAACCACCATGTATGTAAGCTTTTTGGGTTTGGCTTTGAACATCCCTTTGAACTATATTTTGATGTTTGGCAAATTGGGTTTACCAGCCTTGGGGGCACGCGGTTGTGGCTATGCCACCGCTATTGTGTTAATGGTGCAAATGTTGGCTTATATCGTGATTGTGTTTAAGCACAAAGTCATCGGCCGATACGAGGTGTTGAAACATTTTGAAGCACCTGATTGGTCAGAAATTACACGGTTTTTCAAGCTGGGTTTCCCCATTGGGGTATCGATGTTTGCCGAAGTGGGTTTTTTCTCCATCATCACTTTGCTGGCTTCATCATTGGCCACCGAAACCGTGGCAGCGCATCAGATTGCATTGAATTTTTCATCCTTGTTGTTTATGGTGCCATTGGGTTTGTCGATGGGTATTACCATCAGGGTGGGTAATGCAGTGGGGCGTAACAATCCGATTGACATCAAAAATGCCGGCTTTATTGGCATTGGCATGGTGCTGTTCACACAACTGTTTTCTGCCACCATCACCATTGCCTTTGCCACGTTGATTGTGTCCTTATACACCAATGATGCTGCGGTGGGCGCCATTGCCGTTAGCTTGTTGTTTTATGCAGCCGTGTTTCAATTGTCAGATGGCATCCAAGTCGCATCAGCTGGTGCTTTGCGGGGAATCAAGGACATGAACTTCATCATGCTCAGTAATATTTTCTCATTCTGGCTGTTGGGTTTTGTCGCTTCCTGGTATCTGTGTTTTGAGCGCAATATGGGTGCCGAGGGTTTGTGGATTGGTATCATTGTTGGTTTGACGGCGGCCGCTATTTTGAACACCGTGCGATTTTTTATGAAAAGCAAAGTTGCTGTTTGAAACGACTCAGTTTTTGCGCTTTTATTCACAAATACAGCCTGCTGTCCATGCTCTTTCAAGTT
>JAUHXW010000032.1 GCA_030426705.1 Gammaproteobacteria bacterium | reverse complement strand
GATTTTCAGGGTAAAATCTTGCAACTTGAAGGGACGCGCCTGTTAAAACAAGCGCGCCTGAATTTTTGGTTATTGTTTTTCAATTTGTGCCGTGTCAGTTTTTGAACCGCCAAATTTAGATTTGGCCCAACCCACTGCTTTATTTTTCATTTCAACAAATTTCTTAGATCCACGCTCCAGTTTGGCTTCCCATTCCGGATTAGGCTCCTGCCCTTCTGTGACTTTGAAGAACACTTGCATCAAGGCAGTCATCGCAATGGGATCGATCAAAGCAGCTTTGATACCCCAGGCAGTCACTATGGCTAAAATCAATACCCACATATTTCCTGTGTAGCCGACAATGCTAAGTATCCAAGCCAAAGGAGCAAATACCAGAACTAAAACCAACAAGGACAACACCCAAGTGATGATGGTCAAAAACAAGGCATTTTTCAGGAATGTTTTGTAATTTTGTGCGTACAAAACCAATGCTTTGCGTGAGTCTTCCCAGGGATTTTCAGAATTATTTCTGATGTAATAGGCCAAAATCACTTCATCGACATAGGTTAATGACATATTAATTACGGCATTAACAAAATTAACAATGCCTTGTGGCAATACAGGAATGAAGGACATAACCCCAGAGAATATACGATTAAATGTTTTCAACACACCTTTAATCAACTGATCCACCCCAAATAAAACCGAGGATTCCTTGAACCGTTCTTTGACCACTTCCTGTGCATACTTTATTTGACCTTTACCATCTGGCATGGGCTCACCATCCAGGTGTTTAACGATGACCGCAATGTGTCCAGCTTTGACCAGATACAACAGGTATTCACGGACGTAATACAATACGCCACTGACCAGAGTAAAACCACCTACCATGCCATAAAACAGTCCAGCTTCTTTGCCATCCCCTGCACTGCCCACCAAATAACCGATACCGCCTCCAGTACCAGTGCCAATGATATAAGCCAGTGTAATGCCCATATAAATCAGGAATCTGAATAAAACAAATTCTTTGGTTTTCCATAAGGTGGACATCACTTGTCCGAATTTAAAATCAACCATATTAGCCCTCTATTTAAATCACCGTATAATTATACGTTAAGTTTACTTAATCGGTCTGATGCCCACAGCCTCCTTTAATCTGGCAAGAAATGGGGTGGCATACTCGCGGGCTTTGACCGCACCCTTTTGTAATTCGTGTTCAATTATATCGGGGTTATTGATCAACTCATTGTATTTTTCCCTGGCATCTTGCAATTCTGTGTTGATCATCTCAAAAAGCAGTTGTTTAGCCGTACCCCATGCGATACCGTTCGCAAATTCAGTCTTCATTTCGTTAATCTGCTGTTCAGTTGCAAAAGCCTTGTAGATATCAAACACAAATGAATCATTCGGATCTTTGGGCTCACCCGGTTCCAGTGAGTTGGTTTTGATCTTCATGATGTGTTTTCTGAGTTGCTTTTCTGGTAACCACAATGGAATGGTGTTGTTGTAAGATTTACTCATTTTACGGCCATCCAACCCAGGCAAAACAGCCACATTATCATCGACGACTGTTTTTGGCATCACAAAATGCTCACCAAAATGATGGTTGAATCGTGCGCCAATGTCACGGGCCATTTCCAAATGCTGGGTTTGATCCTTACCCACAGGCACTTCTGTGGCGTTGAACATCAAAATATCAGCAGACATCAACACTGGATAACTGTATAAGCCCATGGTGATGCCTTTATCAGGATCATCAGTACCCGTTTCTACATTTTCCGCCACTTGTGCCTTATAGGCATGTGACCTGTTCATCAAACCTTTTGCCGTCATACAGGTCAACAACCAGGTCAGTTCAGGTATTTCGGATATATCAGATTGACGATAAAAAATCGCTTTATCCGTATCCAAACCCAATGCCATCCAGGTGGCGGCAATTTCTTTGGTTGATTGCGCTATCCGCTCTGGTTCCCAGCATTTAATCAATGCATGAAAATCAGCCAAGAAAAAATAACTCTTAACTGAATCATCCTGGCTTCTTTTGATGGCTGGTTTAATCGCGCCGACATAATTACCCAAATGCGGGGTTCCTGTGGTGGTAATCCCTGTTAAAACTGTGGTCATATTATTTTAAATATTTTCAAATTGCACTATTGTATTCAACCGTAACAAGTAAATACAATGGCTAAATCGAATATTGAGATCAGGGCCATGAATAAAATTTTAGCGTTAACAGCTTGGCTGTTGTTGGTGAGCAGTTTTGATGTACAAAGCAAATCAGCTGCTGAAAAAGCCGCTGAAAAATCACTGGCTGCGGTCACTGTTTTTCTCGATGTGACCAAGCTGACCAGAAAACACACAGCTGCCAGAAACATGTCCCAATCTCACCAGGAATTTGCTCAATATGGCTACGAACTGGTCGATGTCAGCCCTTATACAGAAAACGGTGATTTGGAAGGTTTTTTTGTTTCCTACAAGAAAAGGAATGCTCTTGGGTCTTCATTCAAATCTGTTCCCGACTAATTTGAAAGCGACCACGGTGAGCATAACTTGTAACCTCGGGCTTGCTCTTTCTGATTCACGAGCTACGGCATTCAGGCAAGGCTTCTTTATCTTCGATAAAATCGCCATGCCTTCATCGCCTGCTCTTCGCTCACCAACCAAGAGCGCCGGTCGAGCTGCTCAGCAGCTCTCCAAAAACAAAGTAATAGCGATGATTGACAAGTGTGTTAAAATAGTTGTTTTAACTATCTAGACGTTTATATGGCTTGGAATGGCAAATACATCAATCCTTATGTGCCGCACGGCAAAAAAAGTGAAAAAGTCAAAAAAATCACAGTTTCCATCCCTTTTGAAGTATTAAAAATTCTGACGGATGAACGGACTCGCAGACAAGTCAACAACCTTAAACATGCCACCAACAGTGAGTTACTGTGCGAAGCCTTCCTTCACGCTTATACAGGTCAACCTTTACCTACTGATGAAGATTTAAGCAAATCGAATCACGAATATGATAGAAAACTTCGTGGCCAATAGCCAATCAGCTTTCTGTCAAGTGATGTTGCCAATAGGCATTGAGCCTTTTGATTTCAGTCGCAGAATATTGGTTGTTTAAAGACTGTAGTTCTGATTGATTGCTAACCAGTTCACGTGCATTGATATATTTTCGAACTTTATTTTGCCAAAGTGATTGCTGATTATCGAGCAAGGCTAAACGTTCTGCCACTGCTTCACCATAAACTTCAGCTCTTATCAGCTGTTTATCAAACTCGCTCACTTCAGCAGATTCAAATTGCTGGTTTTGTAACAACACATCCTGATAAGCCGTGGCATGATTTTCAGCTTCAAGCCATTTGATTTGCTGCGCTGTCAAGTCATCTGTAAGTATGGTATCTTGCTGTAACACCCATGTTGCATAGGCATGTTCATCGGCAAAGAATCCATCGGCCATCTCCTGACCCAATAAATCAACCCTCAGTTGTTTAATTTGGATGAGCCTTTGATCCAAAGGCTCATCGTTATTAAAAGAAACCGCCAAATTTTTGGCACTTTCCAGGTATTGTACATATTGATCAAAATAGTCGCGTAATTGTTCAAGTTGATCCAGTGACAAATAATCGCTGGCAGACACCAACAACTGCTTTTTGATTTGAAACAACTCCTGCTCACCCAAAGTGCTGAGGTAATAATCAAACAAACGATGCAATTCTTTGTCTGCTTTGACATTGCCTTGCTCATCGAGGTTAACTGCACCGTCAGGCTGGGTTCCTTGTAGTGAATTGACTTGAAGAAGCTGTACATCGGTATTGTTTTTGATTTCAGCGTGACGATTTTGTTTGTACAATCGATCTGCAGCCAACGATGTTGAAGTCAGCATCACTGCTTTCGTTGGTGATAGTTTATTGACCACATTGCTTTGACTTTGTTGCCAGATAAACAATGAGGTTAACAGCGCAGCAGCTAACAAAATGGTGACAAATCTTAATTTTTTTGATGTGGTATTTTTCATTTATAAACCCTCGTTTTTTAATCTGTTTGCATGTGCACGATAAACGGTTACAGGATTGGAAGTAAACAGCCCTCTGATCCCGAGAACTTGATTTATTTCATCGCCATGATTCCATGGGTAATCGTCACGCAACACACGGCCCAGATGTGAAGAACATCGTCCCACCAAACCGTCATTGGATTCACCAAAGAACAGCAGACTCGAAACACCCAACAATGCATCACTGATATCAACAATGTTGCTTACAGGTCGAGTTCCGCTGAAAGAATAATATTTTACCCCGTTTACTTCATAGGCCCCTTCTCCACAATATGAGTTTGGAACACCTTCAGGGTAATTGAGATTAAATTGATTGGCTCCTGCTGTGGTTAAAGAATTCAATGACCCCAAAGCATCTTGCGGATCACCTGCTCCACCTGAAGCCAATTCAATAAACAAAGCCAAGCCATTGGCTAATTCTGCTAATACTGACTCAAGAAAGGAGCCAGGAGGTGCTGCTGTTTGCACCATATCAGCGACTGCACTGCCTTTATTAGGTCCTCCAACAGAAGTGACTGATGCCACCAGATCTGGTCTAACTGATGCCACATAGCGTATGGTTGGCGCGCCATGGGAATGACCAATCAGATTGAATTTACTGTGTCCATATACCGCCTTGATGACTTGCAATTGTTGCAACAACTGTTCACCACGCATTTCACTGGAATTGGCTGCCGAAACATCTGCCACATAAACTGTGGCACCATCTTCAGTCAATTCAGATGGGATGCGATAAAAATAGTTATAAACACCAAAAGCCTGATCAAAGCCAAATAAGCCATGTACCAATACGATTGGATATTTAGTTTTGGTGTAATTATTGTTCCACCACCAGGCATGGCTTGGTAAGGCAAACAATAGCATCAACAGACATACAGTTTTTATGATTTTATGACTTTTCATGATTACTTCCTCTTTTTTTAATGCAAGGTTCTAACGACCTTTACGATTTTTTAACAAAGTCAAAGCATAAAGTCAAAGTATTTTTAAACGAACGTTTGAAATAGTAATGATGCTCAAAATTTGGGCTTGAAAACTGCCTTAAAAGAATTCAACCAGGTCTGATTCGGAATTGAAGTACAACCACCAGCCAGTCGTTTGGCCATCTGGTCCAGTATCACGATCGTCACCAATGGCACAAGAACCAACACCTCCTGGTAATAATGATGCAAATGTTTGGCCACCTACAATAGGAATAGTAGCGGGTATAATAATACTTTCCGCTGTCGATTCTGAAATAAACCCCATATGTAACCCCTGGTCAGTTGTTATGCCATTCTGATAACGCAATGATTGTTGATAACTTTCCAGTGGTAAGTTAATCCCTCCTAAATTGATGCTGATGTTTTGTGGTGCTGTACTGTGACATGGTGCGTTGGTGCTTGTTACAGCCGGTATATAACCGGTCGTTGTACCAGCAAGTGGTGTTAAGCAGCTACCGGCTTCCAATGGCTGAGTGGCGATTTGAGCCATAACAGGATTTGGCGTTGGTGAACAAGAAGTCGAAGCCTGTGGTGCTGTACAGTCAGCATTTTGTAGTTCTGCAGTCATCGATTTACTGGCTAAATATGCAGGTTGATCTGAATTGTATTGTGTAACAAAACTCAAATCCAATAAACCATTATTGTCATCATCCATGGAAATTTGGTTATTAACCTGTGTATTCAGTTGATCAGTAATATCAACACAAACCACCCCACCTATGAGTGTAAATGTATGAGGGTCCTTTAAATCAAAACTGTTAATTCTGGTTGCTACCAGATATTCAAACTGGTTGGTAAAAATTTCTTCAGCTTTGATTTTTGCTGCACTGATGACCAATAAACCCAAGAGAATTGATTTAAGCATAACGACCCTTTTGATAAAACAACCATAATAGCTGATGTGGTTATTTTTTCCAATACGACCACGATGGCAAATGAAAATTTCAACTCAACATTGCCAGGCAGAGTCGATTGGCGTAACAATTTTCTGCGGGTCCGCTAATAATAATTTGTTATCAATGGCAGCTTGGACCTGTTCACGTTTGACATGAGGTGCAAACAATTGAATAAATTCGTGCATAAACCCACGTAAAAACAGACTGGGATTAAAAGCCAACCAGGTGGTGCTTAAAGGCAATATACCCACCGTATCCATCGCATGTAAATCATCGTCCAAATCTGCATCTACAGCCATACTGGCGATAATACCAACGCCTAAACCAGACCTGACGTAGGTTTTTATCACATCAGAATCACGTGCAGTAAAAACAATTTGATAGTCTAGATTGGCCTGATTGAAAGCTTTTACCAGGCTAGAGTTTTCATTGTCATTCCCTACGTAAACAATCAATGGGTAGGAGGCCAATTCCTTCAATGTTATGGTGCTTTTATTCGCCAGTTTGTGATTTTTAGGCACCACTATTTTTCGTTGCCATTTGAATAAATCCAGTTTAACCAAATCAGTGATGTTATCTGTGTCGCCAGAACTGATGACAAAATCCACTTCACCTTCTCGCAAAGATTTTAGGTTCTGTTTGGAAGTACCCTGAAATAAATTAACTTTGACTGAAGGATATATACCATGCAATTGTTTCAACACGGGTGGCAAAACATAACGAGATTGCGTATGCGTGGTAGCAATACTTAACAAACCATTTTTTTCATTGGTCAACTCATTACTGAAAGCTTTGATATTTTCAACTTCTTTAAGGATACGTTCGGCTCGCTTTAAAATCTCTTTACCCGCTTGCGTCAGGGCCACAAGCGCTTTACCTTGTCTGACAAATAAACTGAACCCCAATTCGTCTTCTAACAACCTGACCTGGCGGCTCACGCCGGGTTGAGATGTGAACAGGCTTTTTGCAGCAGCTGTCACATTCAACCCTGAATGGCATACTGAGGCAAAAAAACGTAATTGTTGTAATTTCATGGTATTCACTATTTTATTGATACACAGTTCGCATAGTAACGTGTATAATAACATTTGGCAATATAGACATCCATACGTCTCATAACTTTTTGTTATATAGGCATGTTTAATTGATATTATCCATCTATTTAAAGCATAGTTAAACTACGCGACAAACACACAAAATAAAAAACCATGATTTATAACAATATTTTAGAAACCATTGGCAATACGCCCATCATAAAAATCAATCAATTGGCTCCAGCCAATGTAGAAATGTACGTTAAAGCTGAATATTTCAACCCATTAGCGTCTGTAAAGGACCGTTTGGCTTACGCCATCATTGCTGATGCGGAGCAAAAAGGGGTACTTAAACCCGGACAAACAGTCGTAGAAGCCACTTCTGGCAATACCGGGATTGCTTTGGCCATGGTTTGTGCTGCCAAAGGACATCCGTTTGTAGCAGTCATGAGCGAAACATTTTCAATCGAACGACGTAAATTAATGCGTGCTTTAGGAGCTAAAGTCGTGCTGACACCTGCCGAAGCCAGAGGTTCAGGCATGGTGCAAAAAGCCAAAGAACTTGCAGAAGAACGAGGCTGGTTTTTGGCAAGACAATTTGAAAACGAAGCCAACCCGGCTTTTCACAGATCCACCACTGGACCTGAAATCCTGAAAGACTTTGCAGGTAAAAAACTGGACTATTTTGTCAGCGGCTATGGCACAGGCGGCACCATTACGGGTGTTGGTGAAGTGTTAAAACTGGCCAGACCAGACATCACCATTGTTGCTACAGAACCTGTTGAAGCCCAATTATTGGCTGGTAAAGAATGGTCACCACATAAACTACAAGGCTGGACACCTGACTTTGTGGCAGAAGTGATGAACAAATCTATTTTTGATGATTTGATTCCAGTCGATGAACACCAGGCCAAAAACGCTTCCCTGGCACTGGCATCGAAAGAAGGCATTCTGTGTGGTATTTCTGCCGGGGCAACTTTTGCCGCCGCACTTGAAACGGCCAAAAAAGCACCCGATGGATCAGTCATACTCGCCATGCTACCAGACACCGGCGAACGCTACCTGAGCACCTACCTGTTCCAGGATTTCGAAAACGAATCTGACGAGGTTTAACATCCAATTTGCTCCTGAAACCATAACTATCAGTCTTATCGTTTAGGCAACTTTGTGGTTGAAGGAGCAAACCTGGAAAGCGGGTATACGTTAACGCGTATCGAGGGTTTGAAAAAAATGTCAGGAACATTTTTTCACGTAAGCCCCGCAGGGGTGAATCGCAAGGAAGCGATGAATAAAAAATTGTCAGGAACGAATTTTACCATTCACATCCTTGTGAATAGCCCTGCGGGTTGCATGAAAAAGTTTTCAAGAAATTTTTTTGACGCCGAAGGCGCCCGAAGGGTGAAATGCAGGACGCATTTCATACATCCCTCTCTCACAATTGCACAACAAGCATTCCATTTAATAAATAAAAAACGTTACAATCCCCAGCCCACGCGGTGAGGTGTCTGAGTGGTTGAAGGAGCTCGCCTGGAAAGCGGGTATACGTTAACGCGTATCGAGGGTTCGAAATTTTTGTCTGGAACAAAAATTGACGCCGAAGGCGCATGAGATGTGAAATACAGGATGTATTTCATCAATCCCTCTCTCACAACTACCCCACAACCATTCCATTTAATAAAAAAAAACGTTACAATCCACAACCCGTGCGGTGAGGTGTCCGAGTGGTTGAAGGAGCACGCCTGGAAAGTGTGTATAGGTTAATAGCTTATCGAGGGTTCGAATCCCTCTCTCACCGCCATAATATCGCTGCCATAGGCATCGATATTATGGCTGTTAGCGACAGTGCCGAAACCTCTGGGTTCGAAAAAAATGACAGGATCATTTTTTGACGCCGAAGGCGCCCGAAGGGACAAATGCAGGAAGCATTTGGTCAATCCCTATCTACAAAAACTTTCAGTCTTCCCAAACACCAATCAAAATCAATTTGCCACCAGCATAAATATAATGGCTTTGATAGACGGTGCCGAAATGGGTGTTCTAGATTGCTTAAGAACTGCTCAATAATTCTCCCAAGTGCAAAAAGTGCAACCTGCTAATTAACGAACAATCTGATTAGACATCTCCTGGTATTGTCTCATTGATAGCAATTCTGTTTGGCTAACGGGTGGAAATTGCAGTTGCAAAAAATGAACCGACTTCAATATCCTAAACGCATCAAACCAGTCATCAATAAATTTGCACCATTGTTTTTCGGTTTTATACTGTTTTATGGCCTTATCCAAAACACGCTCTACTTGCCAATATTGATTCAAATTATGGTCATTCTCTGGCAATTTGTTATGGTTAAAGAAATTCAACAGTCCTGCACGCCATTTTTTTAAAACAAAGAATATTTCTGGATGATAATATTTAAGAGATTGTTGAGTTGCTGCCAGTTGACTGATGGCAGGTCCTGTTCCAAAGGGCACGCGGTCTGAATATCTGATATTGATATCAATCACAGGATCTGAGGGTTGAACGACCTTCCCTACTTTCGCTAACTTGTTGAGAATGTAAAAATCCTCACCGCCACTTCTGGCTGGAAATCCACGGACTTTGGCATAGGCTTTTGCTTGGATGACTAAGGTGCTTCCCAAAGGTATGTAGGCATACATCGGATTGATAACAGCCACGCATTGTTGATAATAGTGCAATTTAAAATCATATTGGGCCTGGTAAAGCAAAGCCTCTTCATCTTCGCCACAGTGCTTAAACTTTAAGCTGAGCGCTGACACATTCACACGCACATCTTCAATGGTCTGAACATACGTTGAAGGTAAAATCACATCCGCATCGGTACCGAAAATCCAGGGCCTGGTAATCCAACCCTGATCAATTAAATGCAATGCTGTATCTGCTGCCTTTTTTCGAGCCAGGCCCACGCCTTTATTGTCTTCAAAAGGCTGTTCACTAAAATCCAGCAACAGGCAATCAAGGCCATCTACATCCAGTAATAATTTGTGTGCTTGCTCAACCTCAATTACTTGTCCTGCATCTTGAATCAGATTGTCGACCAGTTGCTGATTTTGTTGTTGCCAAAGATTACTTTTGTCGTGATTGGCGGGCCTGTTGACACAAACTATAACCAAAAATGATTCATTTTTGACTTGATGATAAACTTGGTGAAAATTGTTTGAAGTTTCACCACAAACTGGCAAGATCACCACATTATTCCACGCTTTTACTTCCGCTCTGGTTAAACAATCGGACAAGAGTTGCCCGTCAATGCCCTGACTGTGGCTGTTTAAATATTGGGATATATGGTTTTTCTTTTGGCTCAATGAACCGCAGCACGAAAGGGTAAATTGCGCACAATTTCAGCTTCTGCGTCCAACAGTTCGTCCAGTCTTTGTTGCACTTCGGCTACTTCATAATATTGGTAAGCCAATTTGACAAACAGGGTGTAGTGGCGGTATTCAGCTTTGGCCAATCGAACATAAAAATCTTTCATCTTTTCATCTTCCAAAGCCTCACCCATCATCATGAACCGTTCATGCCCCCGTTTTTCTACGATGCTGAAAGTTAATAGTCGATCCAACAAATAAGTGCGCCCATTTTTGCGAATACATTTGAGTAATTGATTGATATAAGGATCTTTTTCGTCATTATCTTGTTGCAAGCCACGATCCAGCATGATTTTTATCACTTCTCGAAAGTGAGCCATTTCTTCCATAGCCAAATCTATCATGCCTCTGATCAAATCAGGTTTGTCAGGGTAATGTTGTACCATCGACATGGCCAGTGCAGCAGCTTTGCGTTCACAGGCAGCATGGTCTTTGAGAAAGGCATCGAAATCAGCCTTGGCCACGTCAACCCATTCAGGTGATGTCTTCACCCGCAGTTCATATTCCATTTTACTCATTAAATCAGGCCCAGTTCCAACGCTTTTAATACGGCACGGGTGCGGTCTCTGACGCCTAATTTGGACAAAATGTTTGACACATGGTTTTTAACAGTACCTTCAGCCACAAAAATTGAGTTGGCGATTTCCTTGTTGCTATAACCACCAGCCATTAAGCGCAGTATTTCAGTTTCGCGGTTGGTTAAGGGGTCTGGACGTTCAAAACTGACAAAATCATTTTTCAAACCCTCAACAGAATCTAAAATCCTTTCGGTGATTTGCGGTCTGACAATGGTCTTGCCTTCAGCCACTTGCTTGATGCCTTCTACCAACTCTTCCAGTGGCACATCTTTCAACAAATACCCTTTGGCACCGGCTTTGACTCCCGCAAGAATCAATTCTTCATCATCAAAAGTGGTCAAAATGATGGTCGGTGGTAACTGATTACTTTGTGACAGCTCATGCAATACATCCAGTCCTGACATGCCTGGCATGCGCATATCCAACAAAACCACATCCGGATTCAACTCAGGGACCAGCTCCAAAGCTTCCTGTCCTGATTTGGCCTCACCAATCACCTCAATGTCATCGGCAATATCCAACAATGCCTGAACGCCTTGTCGAACCAAATTTTGATCATCTACAAGTAATACCTTAATCATGCTCTTCTCTTTATATATTCGAGTTTGCCAACCCTTTAACTATACAGGGAAAGTCAGGGTTGATTTTAAACCATTTTTTGATTCACTGGTGTAAGTACCATCCAACAATTTAACCCTTTCTGCCATGCCTGTCATACCATTACCCCAAACTGATTTACCCAGACCAACACCGTTGTCTTGAACTACTAGAGTGATGGAATCACGTTCACGACTCAAACTGACTGACAAAACACTGGCTTGGGCATGCTTCATGGCATTGGTAATCAGTTCTTGCGCACAACGCAAAATAGTTTGTGCCAATTTGGGATCTTCTACCAAAAATTCAGCAGGTATATCCTTATTAACCCTCAAGCCAGGTAAACCTTCAAGTAGCTCATTTACCGCCTGACCTAAATCGAGGGTTCCCGACTGCCTGAATTTGCCCACCACTTCTCTGACATCAGCCAGTAGCAGCCGAGCAATTGAGTGCGCTTTTTTGACATAAGACTGGGGTTTTCCTTCGGTCATGTGAGAAGCCGCTTCAAGGTTTAATGTCAATGCCGTTAAATGATGACCAATTAAGTCATGTAACTCTCTTGAGATGCGTAACCGTTCATTGATTCTGGAACTGTCGGCCAATAAAACTTGTGTGGCCTTTAATTCTGTATTCAGCATCCTCAATTCTTCCTTGGCATTCTGTTGCCGATAAGCAACCAAAGAAATGATGTAGGAAAATACTGAAACACCCAAGTATATAAAAAACAAAACATATTGATAGGACTTACTGACATATTCATTGCCAATGTAATTAAATTGAACTCCAATGATAACATTGTAAATCAATAAAACAGTCAGACTTTGCTTGAGTGGAAACAACCAGGGCAACAACACCGAAACAATCAAAGCATAAAAAATACCGGTGGCACTGTCGGTGATGTAATTTATTATCAAAACAAACAGAACCAGAAATACAATTGAAAGCCATGCTTTGATCTTAAAATTCAGCTGTCCCATTTTGCTGGTTACAAACCAGAAAACCAGACCAAAACCTGAATGTGAAGCTAAATAGACATTGAATGTTTGATTAAACGATTCAAATTGCAGAATCAATGGAATCGAAAGGCTGAGCCAAATTATCAGCCCAGCCAAACGAATCAGTTTAATGTGTGAATAGCGGTAAACCACTAACGAACGATGAATCGATTATCGTCCTTGCGCTCGACTTCGCGAGGTATTGAAGTTTCACCGACCAGCCAGAAATAAGCACTTTGCACTCTGGTAATCGGCCTTTCAACCAAAACAGTTTGATTTAAAACATAAAGCAGATCACCTTCTTTCAACTGATCTGCTCTGATATTAACACCCACACTTTTGTTTCGAGTATAGTCTTTTCTCAATTCGTCTTGTGAATTAATGTCAGTATCAACCGCCACAAAATCTAAATTTGTCACAACACTTTCTTCAACGACTGGCTCTGGCTTCTTTTTAGGCTTCATACCTGTTTCTGCCGCAGGGTCTTTTTGGTACTTACCGCTGCCTTTTTCTACCAACTTATGAACATTGGGATCATAAGATTCTTTCATCCAGTAATATAAAACCACGCCTTGATTAATAAAACGTTTCACCAACACAACAGAACCATCAATAAATAAGTCATCTTTGCTTTTGATGTAGTCATAACTGAGCTCTTTATCCACACGCTTGGTTCTTGCGTACCTTTTTCTTAATTTTTCTTTGCTCTCTTCAACAGATGATTCTTCATCGTTTACTAGAGACGCATTGGCCATCGGCTGTTTGGTATTGTTGGTATCTTGAGGGTTTTGTGTACTTTCATCATCCATTTCTTTGGCAGCAGCAACTTGCGTGTTAGCACTCACTTCAGGAATGGTTATTTCTATGTTGTTGATGCTTTCTAAAAGCTCGTCTCCATTACTTTCAATTTCAATTTTACCAAACTCAGGTGCCTCTACTTCAGTATCTATTTCAGGTTTATCAATCACTACTTGTTTCTGAACTGTGGTGTTGGTGGTTGATGGAGATACTCTGGCCATTTTTATACCAGGTGCTGCTGTGATGGAGATGCTTTGATGCAAAGAGTCTTTGAAATTAACTTGAACATCAACTGCACCGGCATCGGTCAAACCTGTTCTGATTTTTTGGTGCCAGTCTTTAGGAGCAGTAATTTTCAACAACCAGTCATTTTTAGCAGCTTGAGCACCAATTTCTTTCATCTTGTTATTGAAATTGGGCAGCTTATATTGGTTCTCCGTCATGCCCCAAGAAGGCAATTCCGCCAAAACCAGGGTGCTGAAGAACAGCAAAGTTATCGATAGTATTTTTTTCATTATTTCTCCTCAATACCGCCAGTAGTCAATTTAATTGGATCCAGAATGGCTTTGATTTCTTGTTCCGATAAATCTGTATTCTCTAATGTAACATCGAGTACAGAGCGTTTTTCTTTATAGGCCTGCTTGGCAATTTTTGCGCCCAAATCATAGCCAATAACAGCGTTTAAAGCAGTTACCAGAATTGGATTTTTACCAACATTTTCACTGACTGCTTCGTGATTGACTTTGAAGCCCTTGATGGCTGAATGAGCCAATTGTTTGGTACTGGTACTTAAAATATAAATGCTTTGTAAAACATTATAAGCAATCACCGGTAACATTACGTTAAGTTGAAAATTCCCAGATTGTCCGGCCACAGCAACAGTGGCGTCATTTCCAATCACTTGCGCACAAACCATGGCTGTGGCTTCAGGAATTACCGGGTTAACTTTTCCTGGCATGATGCTGCTACCAGGTTGCAAAGAAGGCAATTCAATTTCACCGATACCGGCTAATGGACCTGAATTCATCCAGCGCAAATCGTTGGCAACTTTCATCAATGTGGTTGCTACCACTTTTAATTGGCCCGATAACTCTACAATGTTGTCCTGGGCACTGATGCCATCGAATTTATTGGACATGGCGCTAAAGCTTACCCCTGTTTTATCAGTTAATTTTTCCGCAAATAATGCACCAAATTTAGGGTCTGCATTGATACCTGTTCCTACCGCGGTACCACCTTGAGGCAACTGTGAAACTCGTTTAAGTGCATCTTGCAATCTTTCGACATTGGTTTCAATGGTGCTGGCCCAGGTATTCAGTTCCTGGCCAAAAGTAACCGGCATGGCATCCATCAAATGTGTTCTGCCGGTTTTGACAACATCACTTAATTCACTCGCTTTGTTGCGACAAACGCTGATAAAATCTTGCAATGCAGGAATCAAA
>JAUHXW010000031.1 GCA_030426705.1 Gammaproteobacteria bacterium | reverse complement strand
TCTGGTAGTGGTAATAGTATGTTATCCGAAAGAGGATCTGTTACATATGATGAAAGAACCAATACATTATTGGTCAATGATGTGCCTGAAAGAATAAAGGTTATACAAGAGCTTGTTAATACATTGGATCGATCTGTAGAGCAAGTTCAAATAGAATCTCGGATTGTAGTGGCTTCAGAAAAATTTGGTGATGAGCTTGGTGTCAGGTTTGGTGTTAATGGTTCTCATGAAGATAAATATGGAAATATTATCAGTACAGGAGGAAGTGCAACTGCAGTAGATCGATATAATAATGCAGCATTGTTGAATAGATATACCTCACCAAGTGGCTCAGGTCTACCAACAGTTATTCCTAGTGATACTTTATCAGACCCAATTGCTGGTGCACCATTAGGTGAAAGGTTAAATGTTAATTTGCCTTCCGCAGCCACAAGTGCAGGAAGATGGGCAGCCAGTATTTTAGCAGCCGACTTTTTATTGGATTTAGAATTATCCGCCTTGGAATCAGAGGACAGAGGTGAGGTGATTTCATCACCCAGGGTGATTACTGCCAATCAATCTCAGGCAATTATTCAACAAGGTGTTCAAATACCTTATGAACAAGCAACCAGTAGTGGAGCAACTTCTATATCTTTTAAAGACGCAGTTTTACAATTGAATGTCATTCCATTAATTACTCCTGATGACAGGGTGGATTTAACTTTGGCCGTGCATCAAGATGCTATTGGGGAAGAAGTATCCACCTCATTAGGTGGTAGCATTCCTTCTATAGATACAAGATCAGTAGCAACCCGAGTTTTGGTAAATAACGGTCAAACTGTAGTTTTGGGTGGTATCTATGAGCAAATCAGGAGAACCACAAAATCAAAAGTTCCAGTATTGGGTGATATACCAGGTTTGGGGGGGTTGTTTAGAAACAAATCGGTTCAGGACGATAAGGCGGAGTTGTTAATTTTTGTTACTCCTACAATCATTAAAGACAGTTTATAAAGAATAGAAGAAGATAGGTAAATTATGTCAAACTTAACAAAAAATATTTTTTTAATAACTTGGATTGCTGTTTTTTTAACAGCATGTGGTGGGAGCAGTAACGGTGGTGGGGCTTCACCAGGACCAGTTGTTTCAACTTTAAAAATAACCATTACTCCGAATAGTAGTAGTCTACCAGCTAATACCAATGAACATTTAGCTTCTGAGACATCACCATTTGTATCATCAGTTAATGTTAAAGTAACTTTTGAAAATGGCAGTGCTGTTCCTGATGGTACAACGGTAAACCTATCTACATCGAATGCTTCTATTGCTTTGGTATCAGTAGGTGATGATCCAGCTACAGAAGAAAATGAATTGAGGTTAGCAGCACCAAGTGCTTCGAGCACAAGTGCTGGAGGTAATGCAACATTTTACATACATAGCGCCCAAACAGAGGGAACTGCAACAATTACAGCTTCTGCAGTTGACCCTCAAACGAACAGAACTTCAACACAAAATTTGGCAATCACAGTGACTGAAGGCCCTGAGCAGTTTGAACGTTTTGAATTAGTGGCCCAATCACAAAGCCTACCAGCCAATGTATTCAACCTGTCTCCTGAAGAAGCATTCAGAACAGTTTATAATACTGAAGTAGAGATTAGCTTTAGAGATCCTCTTGGAAATTATGTAAATCCACCAGAAGGTGGTGAAGATGCTGTAGAAATTGCGATTAATCCATTAAGCGTAGCAGCTTTTTCTACCTTAGATGATCCAGAAACTGAAGATATCAATGAAACATTTGTAACATTAGGTTTTGCCCCAGTTGATATGGCTGCTGGTAAAGGAAAAATATATATATGGTCTAGAGACCCTGGTGTTGCCACAATAACAGCTACAATATTCGATGAGTTTACTGGTGATTTTATCAGCACCCAGCTTGACATTACAGTGGTTTCAGGAGGCGATCCTGGAACACCAACCAGTATTTCTATGGCTGGTTCAGGTGCAAACTATGTAAACGGATCTGGTGGCTCACAATCACAAGTGGTTCAGGCATTTGTGGAAGCATCTGGTGTTCCAGTTGTTAATCCAGAGTTTTATAATAATGTCAAACTCGATTTAGTAACAGATGCTCAAAACAGCGGCGAAATGATTTCGGGGTTGAATGTAAATGGTCAATCAGTTTCAGGTCAATCTATCAATATCAACACTGTCAATGGTACAGCCTCTTTTCAACTGTTGAGTGGTAATAATCCAAACACAGCTATCATTACAGCCACAACCGATAGAGCTGATAATAATGTTGACAATGGTTTACAAGATCCGATTACCGCGCAAAATAATTTCGTAATCAGTGACGGTGTACTATTCGGTTTAGATATCACATCTCCAAATTTAAATAGTTTGTTTATTAATTTAGTAGATGGAAGTGTAGTTACTGAAGACGGTATCGGTAATCTTGATGGAACTTATTCAATGACAATAAGTGCGATTGGGACCGATAAAGGAGGTAATCCTGCTTTACCACAAACAATTCAGTTTGGTTTAATTGATAGTCCTGTCATCGGATTCCCTCAAGATGGACCTGGAGTATTTGTCAATTCTGGAGATGATGGTGATCCCGTAGAAGGCGGCAATTTATTCAGTTCTCAATCAGGTGATTTTATTAATGGTACAGCAGAGGTGCAACCAGGTGATACTTTGCTGGTTTTTGGTGAAGAAATACTCAGAAATGAAGACTTAGAAAGTGCCGTAACAGTACAATCCATATTGTCGGATTCAAGTGTTAGAATTTCTGAACAATTTAACAGAAATGATTTATCTGGAACGGTGATTGATGATGAAGATATTTTTCCATATATTATTGGTAGGGCGGTAGATGGAAATATAAATGCAACAGCAACCATTGACGAAAATGGTGTTGCTACAACTCAGATTAATTACCCAGTATCTAAGTTAGGTAAGATTGCTGGTGTTTATGCAAAAGGTCAAGGGGCCACTGTAAATAGTAATACCCGATCAGTGACTGATGTCGAAATGTTGTTATATGCCGGTGTTGCATCCATTCCAGGAACTGAATTGACTGCTAGAATTACTGTTTCACCAAGTATCATACCTGCAAATATTGAAACACCTGTAACTGTATGTGTTTACGATGCTGCGCAACATCCTATTCAAGGTGCGAACGTTCAATGGTCGTTTATAGGAGGTTCTGGAATCGGAATGATAGACGGAGTATCTGGGTCTGGAATTATGGATCAAAGAACAGGTCCTGATGGTTGCGCAACTGGCATCGCCTTACCGGGAGGTGTGGTTAGTGTTACTGATGATACCGGTTATAACTTTAATGTCGGATCAATTTCATGCTTAACTGATGAAGATGATGACGGTCCATGTATTAGAATAGGTGATCCAGGTGAAATATATTTGTCTGCTACACCGTCCACTATTATAGGTAATGGTTCCTGGGACATTGATTTATTCTTGTTTGGAGGTAATGGACAAGGAATTGCAAGTGTACCTTTATTTGTAACCTGTACTTCAAGCGGAGGAAATTTAAATCCTTCGGGTCAACCAGCTCCAACTGATGAAAATGGTAGGACAACATCAATCATTACAGCTGGTTTAAATGACTTTGGATCATTCCATACTGGTGAATGTACTTACACTACTGGCAGCGGTTCACCATCAGCGACTGTTGATTTTACGGGTGTTGATTGGTGTACTTTAGGCGTTTCTCCTCCTCCTGGGGAATCGTGTCCTCCATAATTTAGATAAATGTTAGTTTAAAAAAAAGCTGTCTCAAGGACAGCTTTTTTTTTGATGACTAAAAGCACATGCATCTATTTTAAAATTACTTAAAATGTTCCAATTAAATAAATTTAAGCGTTATGAGATTAATTTGGTTATTGGTTTTTCTGTTATTTTTGTCTGCTTGTCAGCGTCCCGATCAACAAAACAATAAAAAAGAAGAATCTGAAAAAGATAAAATCATCATCAATGTAGAAGCATCTGAAAGTTTTAAAGGCAACTCAATCGCTACATTTCGTTCTACTGCAATCCTCGAAGCTGATAAGGCTGCAACCATAACAACCAAAACAAGTGGCATTATTCTTGACTTGTTGGTTGAGGAAGGGGATTTTGTTCAAAAGGATGATGTGCTTTTGGTTTTGGAGTCAGATGAGCAGGAATTGTCGCTAAAATCAGCTAAGGCCAATTATGATAAAAGTTTGAATAATTATCAAAGGGCACAACAATTAATCAGTAAAGGGCTAACCAATAAAGAGCAATTGGATAACCTTAAGTATGAAACTGAATCTTTAAAGTCTGCTTTGGAGCAAGCCAGAATGAATTTGTCATTCACTCAAGTTAAGGCGCCTTTTGATGGCGTAGTGGTTAAGCGAATGGTGAAAATAGGTAATTTAATACAAAATGCTACGCCTGTGTATGAAATCATTGATTTTGATTCTTTACAAGCTAAAATTGATGTACCTGAACATCAATGGAGCATTATGAAACCTGGCTTACCAGTAGATTTTCAATTTGATGCCATACCAGGTGAAAAAATCAAAGGAGAAGTCATCAGGGTCAGTCCGATCATTGATGCCAATTCAGGAACATTTCAAGTCACTGTTGCGGTTGATAATTCCGAAATGAAACTGCGACCCGGTTTATTTGCCAAAGCCAATATCATTTTCGATGAAAAACAAGATGTGGTACTTGTCGACAAAGATGCCATCATCAGAGAAGATGAGCTTTCTTTTGTTTATGTCATTGCAGAAGAAAACAAAATCAATAAAGTCCAGGTTGAACTGGGTTATGAAATGCAGGACTCTTTTGAAATTAAATCTGGGCTTGTGGCTAAGCAAAAGGTGGTGACCACTGGCAAAAACAATTTAACTCCTGACACAGTAATCAACGTAGTTAATTACGACGCCTCATTATGATTGAGTCAGTTACCCGTTTTGCCACCAAAAGGCGAGTTACGGTCAGTATGCTCGCTTTTGGTTTGGTTTTGTTTGGATTTATTGCCATGACCAATATGCCGGTCACATTATTGCCCTCTTTGGAGTATCCCACCCTGACCATCAGAACTGAGTACGAAAACACTGGCCCCGAAGAAATGGAATTGCTCATCACCAAGCCTTTGGAAGAAAGTGTGGGTGTGGTCAAAGGTTTGAATAAAATATATTCGACTTCTACCACTGGGCGGTCTGATGTTAAGCTGCAATTCAACTGGGATGCGGATATGAAACGAGCGGCCTATGATGTCAGAGATCGTATGGATGCTGTGCAATTGCCATTGGATGTGGACTCTCCCATTTTGTTAAGATTTAATCCTTCTACTGAGCCAATCCTGCAATTATCGTTTTATAAGGAAGGTATAAATGATTTAGAAGAATTAAAGCGATTACGTACTTATGCTGATCATACACTTAAAAAGAAACTGGATCCTATCAAAGGTGTCGCCGCAGTCAAAATAAGTGGTGGTTTTGAAAAAGAAATTGAAATTTTGCCAGATCAGTTTAAGTTGTCCCAGTTGGGATTAACCATTAATGACATTTCAAATCGATTGCGCCAGGAAAACATCAATTTATCCGGCGGTTCCATCAAACAAGGCAGTAAAATGTTTTTGGTGCGAACAGTTAATCAATTTGAAAGCATCGATTCGATTAAACAATTAATCATCACCAATAAAAACGGTCGAATTATAAAAATCAGTGATGTCGCTCAAGTCTTAATAGGTCATAAAGACCGTAAATCCATCAATCGACTCAATGGAAATGAAGCGATAGAAATTGCCATTTATAAAGAAGGAGACAGCAACACTGTGGCTGTTGCAGAAGAAGTCAGGAATAGGCTCAACCAAATCAACAAGCAATTACCTGACCAAGCTCAACTTGAAATAATTGAAGACCAATCCTTATTCATTAAAGATGCGATTGATAATGTCATCAGTGCTGCCTTGATAGGCGGCATATTGGCTATTTTAATCATTTACTTGTTTCTAAGAGATGCTTTAGCGACTGCTGTAATCGCCTTACTAATCCCCGTTTCAGTTATTGCTGGATTCTTTTTTATGTACCGGGCAGGTGTTAGTTTCAATATCATGTCATTGGGCGGTGTGGCACTGGCGGTAGGACTGCTGGTGGATAATGGCATCGTAGTGCTGGAAAACATTGCATCAAAAAAGAAAACCAACCTCAACCAACTGCAAGCCGTTAGAGAGGGCACAGCAGAAGTGGGTGGTGCTATCACAGCATCTACATTTACCACAGTGGCCGTTTTTTTGCCGCTGGTATTTGTACAAGGTATCGCTGGACAATTATTTAAGGATCAGGCTTTGACGGTGACCTTTACTTTGATGGTTTCTTTGGTGTTTGCTTTATTGTTGATCCCAATGGTTTCAAGTTTGAAACACAAAAAACCTGAATACAATCAGGATACCGGACAAGATTCTTATCAACCAAAAACCAGAATTGGGCAGAAAGCCAGAAATGGCAGAAAGTTTATTTTCAATCACATGCTGGATGGTTTGTTGAAGCTGATTGTATTTCCTTTCAAATTATTGGCCATGATCTTGGGTAAATTATTGGCTTTACCTTCGGCCATTGTTGGTCGGGCTTTTGATGGTTTGGCTGCTTTGTACGCGAGAATGTTGCCCTGGGCATTGCAACATCGATTGATGGTGATGTTTTTAGCCACTGCTATTTTTGTGGCCAGTGCCAGTATCTTACCGCGCATCGGTGTGGAGTTGATACCCGATATGGATGCCAATACAGTCAAAGTCAGTTTCAAATTGCCAGAAGGCGAAACTTTAGAGGCCACCGATCAGTTTTTCAAAAAAATCAGCAATGAAATCAGTGCAGCTGAATCGGTTGAAGTGGTCTATGGTTACAGTGGTGAAGGTAATCTGCTAGACACCTCGTCATTGGCTGGCGGTGAAAATTCAGGTCAAATTACCATTAAAGTTAAATCAGGTTTCAATAAATCTGAAGTACAGAATAAGGTCATCAGCTTGATTAACAAAACACCTGGTTTGCAAAGCGAACTCAAAACCGGCCAGTTTTTTGATCTGGCCAAACCGGTTGAAATCGAATTGATTGGCAATGATCTGGAGTTACTTAAACAAAATGCGGTTAATCTGGCCCAAAAAATCAAGGCCAATGATCATTTTATCAATGTTGATGATGGTGTGGAAATTGGTAATCCCGAGGTGCAATTGTTTTTTGATCAGGAAAAAATATCATCATTGGGTTTGAATGTGACTCAAGTGGCCAACAATGTGGTCAACAAAGTGTTGGGTAAAGTTGAAACCACGGTACATTGGCAAGACCAAAAAATGGACTTAAGGGTCAGAACCCTGGCGAGTCAAAGGGATTCAATCGAAGATGTAAAAAATCTGATTATTAACCCGCAAAGTGATGCGCCACTGAGATTGATGGATGTGGCAGAAGTAAAAATTGCCGAAGGTCCAGGTTCAATTTTGCGCAGAAACCAGGACCGAACAGTGGTGGTTTCAGCTGATATAAATAACGTTGCTTTGGGTGATGCGGTGGAAGAAGTCGAGCAGATAGTAGCTGAAGCTGACATTCATCCACTGGTGTTTGTCAAAGTAACTGGACAAAATGAAGACCTTGAGTCATCAAACCAATCGATGATATTTGCATTGTCACTGGCGGTTTTTTTGGTTTACATGATTTTGGCATCGCAATTTGAATCCTTTATACATCCCTTTGTGATATTATTTTCGGTGCCATTGGCTTTTATCGGCGCTATTTGGGCCTTGTATTTGACCAACACTTCAATCTCTGTGGTGGTGTTTATTGGTTTAATCATGTTGGCGGGGATTGTGGTAAATAACGCCATTGTTCTGATTGATCTCATCAAACAAATGATAGAGAAAGGACAGACTGTCACAGATGCCATCATAGAGGCAGGGCGCTCACGTTTACGGCCCATCATTATGACCACCATGACCACAGTTCTGGGTTTGCTGCCTATGGCCATTACCTTGGGAGCATCCAATGCAGGTGCCGAAATCAGAGCGCCGATGGCGATTACCGTGATAGGTGGGTTGTTGGTGTCCACATTCTTGACCCTGATTGTGATTCCGGTGATGTTTTCCCTACTGACCAGAGAACAGCATGAAAACGCATGATGAAATGATACATAAAGATGAAGCGCCAGGAATTGCACGACTGGCATCCTTTTCTTTATCAAGACCAGTCACCATCAGCATGATGTTTCTTTCGCTGGTCACATTTGGTCTGATTTCTTCAAAATTGTTGCCTTTGGAAAGTTGGCCAGAAATCAAATTACCCTTTTTGATGGTTGTGGTGCCATATGAAGCAGGCACCCCTCAGGAAGTGGAACGCAGTATTACCAGGCCATTAGAGGAGGCTTTGGCCACCATCGGCGATGTGGTTCAGATGAATTCAAACTCATCCATCAATTCCAGCAATATTTTTATGCTGTTCAATCTGGACGTTGATATTGATGAAAAGGTGATGCTGGTGAATGAGCAGGTTGACCTGATTCGCAATGATTTACCCTCCGATGTGAGACAGATTTTTGTGCGTAAAGAAGGTCCGGGTGATGACTCTATCATGAAAATCAGGATCATTGGGGATCGTGATTTGGAAGGTGCTTATGATGTATTGAACCAGTATTTGGTCAAACCTGTGCAACGTGTCCCGGGTGTTGCCCGCGTTGAATTACAAGGTATAGAACCGCTTGAAATCAACATCACATTGGACAATGAACGGATGCGGCGCTATGGCATTGGTTTCAACGAGTTGCAAAGCAAATTATCGAACCTGAACTTCAATATCCGCTCTGGTAACTTGATTACTAAAGATCAAATCATCCGCATCACGCCAAAGACCCAATCTACTGATATTGAAGAATATCGTCATTTGTTGTTGAACGATAACAACATCCGCCTCAAGGACATTGCCACCATTGAATTGGTTAATGGCGAGCGGGATTATGCCAGACACTTGAATCGTAAATATTCGATTGGCTTGGAAATATACAAAGAATCAACGGCCAACCTGGTTGAAGTGGCCGATGATGTTTTGGCTGAAATTGATAAAATCAGTGCCACTTCGCAAATGAGTGGTATCAAACTGGTGTTCCTGGATAACCAGGCTGAAGGGGTGAAAAATTCACTTCGTGATGTGGTGACGGCCGGATTGACCGGTGCAGTGTTGTCTTTATTTGTGCTTTATGTGTTCCTGCGTAATTTACCCATGACCTTGATCATCTCAATGTCTATCCCGATTTCAATCATCATCACTTTGGGTGTGTTGTATTTCACGGGTATCAGCCTCAATAATTTATCCCTGATGGGATTGATGCTGGCGGTTGGGATGCTGGTTGATAACTCAGTGGTGATCACCGAAAGCGTTTATACACAACGTTTACTTGAACCTGATCAGCCACGAAAAGCTTTAATCAAAGGCGTACGATTGGTGATGAAACCAGTAATAGCCGGTACTTTAACCACCATTTGTGTGTTCCTGCCAGTCATTGTGGGTGAAGGTAATTTATTGGCCATCTTTTTGACCCATGTAGCCGTCGCCATCATTGCGTCATTGGTGATTTCATTGATGTTGTCTATTTCAGTGGTGCCAATGGCCATCAACTTATTTGTTAAAAAGCAAGACATCAAAACCGGCGGTCTGGAAAAAAGGTTGGCTGAAAAATGGCGAAACATTAAATTCAGATACAAGTTTATGCTGATTGCGGCAATATATGTGGGGACGTCGTTTTTGGCCAAAGCCATGAACATGCCTGATGAAAATTTCACTATTTTTGCTTATGTTTCATTATTCTTCTTGTTCAGTCTGTTTTTATTGAAAAATTACCGCAAAATATTGTCTTTTTTCCTGATACGCCGCTGGAAAACATTGTTTGTAGGCATTGGATTAATTGCAATTTGTATGGGATTTTTTGTTACGATGAAACAGGATGATGGTACCGGACAATCAGTGAGCCGGAGTTTCTGGATGCCTTACCATGTAGATGGAAACTACACCCTGAATCGCCTGAAAAAAGATGTCGATCGTGTGGAGGACTACCTCTATGCGAATCAGAAAAAATTTGAAATTGATTCGGTCTATACTTACTACAATGAAAATGGTTTTGTTTCATCAATGATTACTTTGATTGATGAAGACAAAGCAACCAAGACTGTCGCTGAGGTTAAAAAAGAGATCATTGAAGGCATGCCTGATATTGCCATTGGTAAACCCTCGTTCCAGTGGCGCAGTAACCTGGCTTCGCAGGGCATAAAATTGTATTTACAAGGTGATTCCTCAGAGTTTATCCGAGAAGAGTTGCTGGATGAAGTTATGTTTATGTTGCGTAACATCGAAAAAATAACCAATGTTCAGGTAGAACAGCGTAATAATCAGGAAGAGTTACAAGTTGTGGTCAATCGTGAGCGGGCGTTGAACTTGGGATTGAATCCAACCGAGGTGGCGCAATCGATTGCCATTGCCATGCGTGGTATGAATTTGAAAGAATTTGTGGCTGAATCCGGTGAAATTCCGGTGCGGATGCGATTTTATAAAAAAGGTGAGTTTGAAATTGAGCAATTGAAGAATTTACCCATAAAAAATCAAAATGGCTTGACCATACCACTTGAAAACGTGGCAGACATCATTTCAACCAGTTCACCACAGCGTTTATTCAGGTTAGAACGCACCAATTCGGTGCAGATTGATTTAGACATAGAAGACGAGGCCAATGTCAAGGAAGTACGGGAAGCCATCAGCCAAGTCATGGATCAATACAATTTTCCAACAGGTTACAGCTGGACCTTTAACCTCGATGGCAATGGTGCGAATATCCAGTTAAGTGATTTATTTATGCCGTTTGTGGTGGCATTGATCGTGATATTTATGGTGATGGCCGCCATGTTTGAATCGTTGTTATTTCCAATTTGTGTGTTCAACACCATTTTGTTTTCCATTTTGGGTATTTTCTTTTTCTTTGCCATCACAGGAACCACGTTTAACATCATGGCTGGTATTGGCGCAATGATACTGGTGGGTGTGGTGGTTAACAACGGCATTGTATTGATTGACCACATCAATAATTTAAGGGCTGAAGGCATGAATCGTTTCGATGCGGTGGTGCAGGGTGGATTGGATCGCATCAGACCCGTTTTGATGACGGTTTCGACCACAGTTGTTGGCCTGTTACCTTTGAGTGTTAGTGTGTCTGCAGTGGGTGGTGGCAATGGGCCGAGTTATTATCCCATGGCTCGTGCCATCATAGGTGGATTAACCTTTTCAACCATCATCAGTCTGGTGTTACTCCCTTGTGTTTATATTTGGCTCGATGATCTGCGCAGATGGGCTAAAGACCGTGTAAACAATCTTTTCATATCATCTGATGCAGAAATCCCTGAAGCAGAATCTGCTGATTGAAAAAATCGAAAATAACATTCTGAATTTAGCAATGTAAAGGATGTTGTAATCACCTAAAATAACACCATATTCTAAAAACTTTACAAACTTACAGGAGAAATCAATATGGGCGTATTAGTCGGTAGAAAAGCACCTAATTTAAAAGGCGCAGCCGTTTTGGGTAATGGTCAAATCGTTGACGATTACAACTTCAAGCAAGCCACTGAAGGCAAAATCAAAGTGGTGTTCTTTTATCCTTTGGACTTCACTTTCGTTTGTCCTTCCGAGTTGATTGCTTTTGATCACCGCATGGATGAATTTGAAAAACGTGGTGTTGAGGTAGTGGCGGTTTCCATTGATTCACAATTTACTCACAATGCCTGGAGAAATACTCCAGTCAACAAAGGTGGTATCGGTCCAGTTAAATACACCATGTTTGCAGATGTCACACACAAAGCATGCAAAAAATACGATGTTGAAACGCCAGACGGCGCAGTGGCTTTCCGTGGCTCTTTCCTGATTGACAAAGACAACGTGGTTCGTCATCAAGTAATCAATGATTTGCCATTAGGTCGTAATGTCGACGAAATGTTGCGCATGGTTGATGCCTTGTTATTCCACGAAGAGCATGGTGAAGTTTGTCCAGCTGGCTGGAAAGATGGTGACAAAGGCATGAATGCTTCACCAGATGGTGTAGCTGAGTACCTGTCTACAGAATCCGACAAACTTTAAATCAAGAAATATTCTTGAATCAAATTCAACTTACCCACTTAAGTGTTTTTGACCAAAGTTTAGACGAGGCGGTCTGGTGGTTGTTACCATCAGACCGTTTTTTATTTCAGGGATATAAATGATTGACTGGGCATTTATCGAACAACAATACCAAGACATTTTGTCGGAAGTCAGTGATGAAGAACCGTTGTCCAATTGGGCTATTAAACCCAAAGGGCTATTAAAAACCAAACACAAAACCAAATATGGCATGGCTGATATACATGGGTATGTCTATATAAATCAGGCGTTTATTGGAACCAATTCAAATGACTTATTGGATGCCACCATTCGCCATGAATTGGCTCATTTGTGTGTGGGTTTACAGCAGGGTCATAATCATGTTTTCAAAGCCAAAGCCCAACAATTCAAAGCCAATTTCAGACACATAGATAAAAGTCAACATCAGCAAGTCAGTGCTAACATTGGCTACAAATATGAGTTGTATGCACAATTCAAAGATGGCAGACAATTGTTGTTGAAGAAAGTCCAGCGCAAGCACCGCAAGTACACCCATTACCGACCAACCTTATTCAAGTATTTGACAGTGCAGGGTAAGAAGGTCGCTTCATTTGTGTATCAAGAAGTTTAGATTCTGATTTATCAATCATTGTTAAAGAGACTATGAACAATTTTTATTTCCCTACTGGGCTTAAAATGAGCGCTTCGGGTAGTCGGCTTCAGCCGACCAATTACAACCGCATTGGTTTAAAACAGGTTGACTAAAGTCAACTACCCGTTTTTTCTTAAACAAAAAACACCTACTGATTTTCAGAACATTTTTGTATATCCTGATTTAACTGATAATACTGAACGGATATGAATCATTCGAGTTCATAGGAGAGTTACTTAGTAACTCGACCGGTGCACTCGGTTGGTGAGTGAAGCGGTCTCTACCGCTCCTGCTCTCGCGACAGACCTACATCCATGTAGGCCAATCAGAGAGTGCAAGCCCGAGATCATAAGCCATACTCGCCGCGGTCGCTTTCGAATCTGTCGGGAACAGATTTGAAAAAAGCCCCAAGAGTATTCCTTTTTCTCACCAGACCTATGCGTTCCTACGCATGAACATATAAACGAAACAGAAGTGATGAAGTGGCGTAAGACCTAACAGCAATCATCTGTGTTATATTGAATCCAATCAATTTTGGAATTCAATATGAAACATATCTTGGTTACTTTTGTTTTGCTTATACTGTTAACAGCTTGTCAACATCAATCTGAAATCAAACCAACGGTTGAAAACGAGCAAGAAAAGCTCACACCAGGGCAAGTGGTTGGTGCTGCCAAGTCTGAAGAATGGCGTTCTCTTGATCCGGAAAATACTTTGTACCTGACAGTGGATGGTGGTCAAGTGGTTTTTGAGTTGATGCCTATGCTGGCTCCTGGTCATGTAGAGAATACCAAAGCATTGGTTAGGCAAGGGGTGTTTGATGGTACCAATTTTTACCGTGTACTGGATGGTTTTGTGGCACAAGGTGGCCCTTTGTATCAGTCTGAAGCAGATCAGCAACCTTTGACATCTGGACAATATAACATTCCGGCTGAGTTTACTTTTTCAGGTGATGTATCAGCGGTCTATACCCCATTTGATGATCAGGATAATTTTGCTGATGAAACCGGTTATATAGATGGTTTTGCTGTGGGCAGGGATTTTAATACACAAGAGAGTTGGTTGTTGCATTGTTATGGCGCTTTGGCAATGGGCAGAGCCAATGACATCAATACCGGTGGGGTGGCTTTGTATATTGTGAATGGTCCAGCACAACGTTATCTGGATCGTAATACCACCGTTTTTGGCCGGGTGATTGCTGGCATGCAACATATACAGGCTTTGCACAGAAGTGCCAATATGCATGGGCAGGTTGATTTAACGGGGCAAAACATCATCCAATCAATCAAAGTGGCAGCAGATATGCCTGCTGATGAAATATTGAAACTACAGGTGCTGGACTCAAATTCCGCTTCGTTCAAGCATTTGCTCAAAGCCAGGCAAAACCGCACTGGGGAGTGGTTTGTGTATCAACATGATTATATGGATGCCTGCGGCGTACCGATTCCAGTCAGGCTTCAAACTTCAGATTGAGGTAAGTATTTTTGAAACGCCTTGCGGCTGATCAGGCTGGCACCCATGGATTCAAGGTGGGGATTGTGTAACTGACAGTCCAGCAGTTTGATTTGCTCTTTAAGCATGTGTTGGCAAAGTCCGTACATGGCAAATTTAGAACCATTGCTTTGCAAGGAGAACATTGATTCGCCACAGTAAATGTCATTGACGACTACGCCATAAATACCACCTGCCAGTTGTTGGTTAATTTCAACTTCAAGGCAAAAAGCATGACCGGTATTGAACAGTTCAATATAGGCAGCAATCATTTCAGGATGAATCCAGGTGCCCTGGTCTTTTCTTGGGACTTGGGCGCATTGAATGATGACTTGTTCAAAATTACGGTTCAGATGAAATTCTGGTTGCTGTTTTCTTAATGCCTTATTGAAACTGCGACTGATGTGCAGTTGCTCAGGAAATAGCACCATGCGTTCAACCGGTGACCACCAAAGAATCGGATCACCTTCTGAATACCAGGGAAAAATACCATGACGATAAGCAGCTACCAATCTTTTGACTGATAAATCACCGCC
>JAUHXW010000360.1 GCA_030426705.1 Gammaproteobacteria bacterium | reverse complement strand
AAGCTGCACAGTTAACCCGAAATGTTAAAAACAACGAGTTGCAATTGTTGATTCAGGCATTGCGTGAAAATGCCAGCATCACCATCAATGAAGACCTACTGAATCAAACTAATTTATGAGCATTCTTTGTTTGATTCACGAATCAAACAAAGAACTCTATAAATCTTCTTTCAGAAAAGATAAAAAGGAGCCATGTGGCTCCTTTTTTTGTGTACCAATGGGAGCAAAGAGTACTAATAACCGTTGCCATAATCCACATAGTAGTAATCATCCGAGCCACCGATGTTGTTGATGGTATTTAACATCATGGCATGATTTTCCAATGACATATTACTCATCATGTTATAAATCTGGTTATTGGCTGCCATGTCCCTTTGTTTGTAATCCAGGTATTGATTAAGCGCCATCCCTTTCGCTCTGGCTTCGTTTCGGTACTGTTGTTCCAGGGAGTTGATATCAAAAGTTTGGTCATACTGAGCAGCATAATCAAAACTTTGTCCAGACAGCTGGTTTGATGGCGTTGCGCTTGTTTGCCATTGATTTTGTGCAATAAATTGTTGTTGCTGAGACACAGACATGGCATTCCATTGTCGTACTATGGTATCCCACAAAAAGCTGGAAAACGCCAAGGTTTGTCTTTGCTCATGGGTGCCTTGATTAAACATTTGCACCAATTGTAGCTGCAACAGAGATCGTTCCTGTTGGCTCAAAACCTGGTTAACTCCGCCAATTTGTGCCTGAAATTTCAGATAATTCAAGTAGCCATGGATATCCTGGTTAGTCAGATTAAGTTGGGTTGCTTCATCAAAAGCCAATACCTGAACATGTCGATTCAAAATCTTAAAAAACGGATCCTGTTTGTACTGAGGATTGTTAAACATGCTCAGATGAAATTGCGCCATTAATTGTTCTCTGATCATGGCTACGGTTTCAACATTATTCAGGCTGTAAATCTGGTTCAAACTGTTTTCCACTTCATTGACATCTGATCTGAGCAGGTCTGGCGTGGCACCGAAGTCTTTGAGGTTTTGTGCCCTTATTTCAGACTGTTCACTACTTGATAAGGGACCACCGATGAGATAGGACAACAAAGTCACATAAACTTGGGTATCACTTTCTCGCCATTGGTGGTGGTGATTTTTTGCCAGCACCTGATTAAACTGTTGACTCAACCAAGGACGATTTTGTGATGTGTTGACGGTTGTTTGACGTCTCTGGTAGTTGTAAACATTGTTGAGGTAGTCAATGATTTGCAGCCGGTTTTGATTCACCAGCACAAATTGATACTGGTATTGATTGCCCATCATGTCCTGTAAGGTCAACACATTGCCTTGAATGCCGTATAATCCTTGCATAGCCCCGTCTTGCCCCTGATAACTGAATTGTCCATTTTCAGCCAAGGAAAAATAAGCCTGATAACTGGCCTCATACCAATCCCCATAAATTTGCGCTTTGCCATTGCTAAACAATAAAAATGCAGCAAGAAAAACAGTCATTACTTTCATAAGTCACCCCATCATTAATCATATGAATTCCAAAGGTCTCTAACTTTATTAACGATTTAGATTTGAATTTCAGGGCATTTAATTTAAAGAATATAAAGTAGTTCTGATTTACAATGTTTTAATAAATGTATTGGATTTTTGGTAGACTTGCTTTTTTTTGTTGCAAAAAAGTGTACGTTTAACTTAGTTTTATGAAAAAAGAATACAGTGCCAGTCTAAAAAGGTACTTGATAGAGGGTTTTGCGGAGAAACTTCCAGACTTTAAAATTACAAAAGTTAAAACAGAATATGTTTCTCCTGGAGAATTGGTTTTTGTGAATACTGTCAGTGAAAATTTAAAATTATTCATAATAGTAACTAAACATGCCAAAGGTGGCAACAAATTCACAATTGAGATGGGTTGGTCAACTATAAATGATTTTCCTGAATTTAGCATGAGGCCTGGTTTCGAAGAACCTCATGATGTAAATATACATAAAACAAGTGAATATGTGTGTAGGATAGGTTCACTTATTGATGGTAAAGACATGTGGTGGTCATTAAAGGACTCTGCACTACTAAGAATAAAAGATCCTATTCACAGAATTATCGCTGAAAACAGTCAAATTGATGCGGATCGCCTTCCTGAAATAGTGCTTCCAAAAGTAAAAGATGCCATTGAGAAAATATAATTATTTGGTTTGCCATTTTTTGACAGAATCAAATTTGCAATTAGTAAATTTGAAAAAAACCAAAGTTGCTCATCAAGAAATAGAACAATATAAAAATTTATCCATTATGAAATTTTTTACAGCTTATCATCAAATAGGCTTGGAAAAAAAACACCCCATCCAAAGTGGATGAGGTGTTTTTTATTTAGGTTTTAATCAAATTTTACTGTTGATACTTTTCCTTATACCGTTCATACAATTCCTGTTGTCGGGTGTGTAGCTCGATTTGGCGGCCGTCTATATAGGCTTCTTTGATGATGTTGCCGCGCATATCGAGGGCATCGCCTTGGCTGATGAAAAAGGTGGCGCTTTTGCCTATTTCCAGTGAACCGTAGTTTTCATCGATACCCAGAATTTTAGCGGCATTCAAGGTAATCATGCTCAAGGCATCCTCAATGGTGTTACCGTAAGCAATGGTGGTACCAGCGGTGAACGGCAGGTTCCTGGAAGACATCGAGCCAGGATAGGCCAAAGCCGTCAGAATTCCTGCTTTTTGTAATTTGGCCGGTAAGGTGAAGGCCGCATTGACGGAAGCATCTTGACGACCGGGCAGGGTGTGAACTGCAGAGACAACCACATTAACGCCGGATGATTTGATGAATGGCAATACTTGCTCTGCTGCTTGACTGGTGACCAAAACCAAATCGCTCAATCCCAAA
>JAUHXW010000030.1 GCA_030426705.1 Gammaproteobacteria bacterium | reverse complement strand
GGGTCAGAAACAGGTTCTGACCACAAGTGAACAGGGGAAACTGCAGGAGCTTTTGAGTTTTTTAGATTGTCCGGTCAATAAATCCTGGGAAGTGGCGATGTTGACCAAAAGCATGAATGATGTCAATGCGTTGGTTAGCCTGTTAGTTAAGTCGGGCGATATCGTTCAGCTTAAAATGGTGTCCACATATGCCAGCAAGCTCGAAGAACACGTCAGTTCTTTTAATGTGATGGGCATACAAACCACTTTGAAACAGTTTAAGGCATTGAGAGAGCAGGTTAACTCTTTAGCAGAAGGAGGGGAGCATGTATAACCGAAATTTTTGGACTTGGGGCTTGGTTTTTTCAGTGGTTTTTGTGCTATCTGCAATCAAACCCCATGATTTTTATACCTGGTTTCTGGAAGTTTTACCGGCGATTGTGGGTGCAGGGCTGTTGTTGTATTTCAGAAAATCATGGCCCATGACTGGCTTGTTGTATGTGTTGATATTGATACATTGTGTGATTTTAATGATTGGTGGTCATTACACCTATGCAGAAGTACCATATTTTGATGATTTTCTGTCTTTTATCTGGCCCGATCGCAACAATTACGACAAATTGGGACATTTTGCTCAAGGCTTTGTGCCAGCGATGATTTGTCGTGAAATCATTCTGAGGCATGAGGTGATGCAGTCCGTGGCTTGGCGCCGCTTTTTTATTGTCTGCTTCTGTCTGGCGTTGTCAGCATTTTATGAATTGATTGAATGGTGGGTGGCGTTATTCAGCGATGAAGCTGCCGATTCATTTTTAGGTGCACAAGGCTATGTTTGGGACACACAGTCAGACATGTTTTTGGCTTTGATAGGCAGCGTATTGGCGCTGGTTTTCTTGTGTGGTTTACATGACAAACAACTGAAAAAATTTAAAGAGGAAAGATGATGAATCAATTACTGATACCGATGTTTTTACAAGTTTTGCTGACTTTCGGCATTTTATTTGCCAGTGGCTTTTTGCGTTACCGCAGTGTGGGCAAAAAAACCGTCAATCAGAAAGATTATGTGCTGATGACCGGACAAGATCAATGGCCAGTGTTGATTCAAAAATTGGGCAGGTCTTTTCATAATCAACTCGAAGTGCCTGTGTTATTTTATCTGTGGGTGGTGATGGTGTTGGTTACCGGAGTTGAATCAAGCAATCTGCTCTACATGGCCTGGGCTTATGTGTTTTTACGCTATATCCATGCTTTCATTCACATCGTCTACAACAATGTATTGCACCGATTTACCGTATTTTTGATATCTTGCCTGTTGTTACTGACTATGTGGTTTATGCTGTTTTCCAAAGCCATGGAGAGCGGGTGGTTAAGGTTTTAATGAACAAAAAGTTTTTTGTTTTAAGTTTTATTTTTATTTCGTGTATTAGCTTCGCCAGTGTCAAAGTTTATTCATTGGAAGGCATATTAAGGCATGCAGGATACATTGGAGTGTTGAATATTAGCGGAATGGTAGAACACAAAAAGTATAAAGAGATTAATTGCGGATATACCTACACTTTTGAGTCGAAAGAAATAAATGCAGATGTTAGTGAGGTTTGGAGCAACAGTCAGTTGTCCATTAACCAATCGTATTATGTGGTTGGATATAAACCCGAATATGAAATGTCAGCTATTTTAGAAAGATTTAATCGAGCAGATGGCAATGTGCAAGAAAAGTTAAGACAAGACATTGAAAATTGTGTGCAATATATCAGAAGTTTTGAAATTGTTTTATTACCTGAGTCTACATTTGAAATAATACTTACTGCAAAAAAACAATATGCTCAACTTGAATATTCGATAGTTAATGATACCGACATATTACCTCGGGCAACTTTAGGATGTAGTTTTAAAGAACGATTTCTCAGCGAACAAATAAATCTAAAATGTTTTAAAGTTATGATTGAGGATACTTTGCAAAAAAAACATAAGAGTATCTATTCACAGCTTTTTCAAAACCCAAAACATTAATTAACTCAGCAATTGATGAATCAAAGCCTGGCGCATCAATACGCCGTTTTTGACCTGTTCTAAAATCACCGATTGCAAGCCATCGGCCACTTCATCAGCAATTTCAATGCCACGGTTTATCGGGCCAGGATGCATCACAATGGCATCTTCTTTGGCCCATTGTAATCGTTCCTGATTCAAGCCATAGTGTTGATGCCAATTTTCGATTGAGATTGGGTCTTCCGCGGTAAACCGTTCTTTTTGGATTCTCAGCATCACCACCACATCAGCATCCTGGATGCAGGATTTCATGTCATCAGCCAGCCAGGTTTTTCTGGATTCAGGTATCAAAGCCTCAGGTGCATACAGCTTGATTTCACCCACATTTAGAGTGGTCAAGCCGTCCATCAGAGAATTGGCCACTCGGGAATGCTTGAGGTCACCAATGATGGCCACTTTCAGGTTTTCAAATGCCTTTTTATGTTGCCAAATGGTGTATAGGTCCAACAGACCCTGAGTGGGGTGTTGGTTGGTGCCGTCCCCTGCATTGATGATGCTGGTTTGATGATTCAACCATTCTGCCATGGATTGTTGTATGTTGTTTTGTGAGTGTCTGACAATAAACAGGTCCGTTTGCATGGCATTTAATGTCAGCAAAGTGTCTCGTAAGGTTTCGCCTTTTTTGGTGGAAGAATGTTCGATGTTTAAAGCAGTGATGTCGATGCCCAGTCTTTGACAGGCTAATTGAAAAGAGGTCAGGGTGCGCGTCGAATTTTCAAAAAACAAGGCCATGGCTGAACGCCCCTGGTGGAGTTTTTGACTTTGTTTAATGGGTGTGTTTTTAAATTGTCGTGCCTGTTCAAACAAGGCGTGAATGTCACTGGCGGATAATGCTTTGATGTCTAACAGGTGTTTCATTCGAGTCTCTGATCAGTGGTAATCAAGCCATGATTGCAAAATGATTTGAGCAGCCATGGCATCAATGTTTTGTTTGTTTTTGGCTTTGCTGGCACCAGCTGCGCGCTGAAGTTGGAACTGCCTTTCTGCTTCAAATGAACTGAGTCGTTCATCCACATAAATGATTGGCAGGTCAAACTGATGTTTGAGTTTCTTTCCAAAATTCTTAACTTGTCGAGTTACCTCTTGTTCCTCGCCATCCATGTCCAAAGGTAAACCGACAATCAACTGTTTGATTTGCCATTCTGCAATGATTTGTTGCAACTCTTGCCAAAATTGTTGGTTGTTGTTCAGTACTTTCAGTGGATTGGCCTGACGGGTTAAAGTCTGTGCCACTGCCAAACCAATGCGTTTGGTGCCAAAGTCAATGCCCAGCACATATTCAGGCATGGCCTAAATCACCACTCAGTTGATGGGGTTGTATGCCAATGATATTCAAGGCCTGTTTCCATTTATCTGCATCAGCCGGAGAAAAGATTAAATCTTCATCAGCCGCACAGCTGAGCCATGCATTGTCCGCCATTTCCTGCTCTAATTGACCCTCATGCCAGGTGGCGCAACCCAAAGCCAATAACCACCGGCTGTCCAGACGTTCATTGGCAATGGCCTTGATGATGTCTTTGGATGTGGTCAATGAAATTTGTTCCGAGACTTGAATTGAACTGTCAAAAGTGTCGTGCTGTTGATGCAAAATGAAGCCGCATTGTGTATTGACTGGACCACCTTCATAGACTTTATGACTGTCATGGTTTAACAAAGTTTCTATCTCGAGGCTCTGAAGAATTTCACTCATGGTTACATCACTTGGGTGATTGATGTTGATTCCCAATGCGCCGTTTTCATTGTGCTCACAAATTAAGATCACTGCTTTTTCAAAGCGTTCGTCAGGCATGTCGGGGTTGGCTATCAACAATTGGTTGGTCAAATTCATTATTTTTGTCTGAGCAAATGGCCTGGTAAAAATTGCCAGGTGCGGGTGATGTAAAGTATATCCACCCGTTCCTTACTTTCAGGCAAAGGATCGAATGGTTGGGCTAATTTTACTATGTGTTTGGCTGCTTCATCCAGGAATTTATAATCAGATGGCTTGATGATTTTAATTTCATGGATAGAGCCATCGCGGTTGATGCCAACGGTGAGCATGACATTGCCAATGAATGATTTGTTTTTGGCCTGTTCAGGGTAATTGAGGTCGCCAGTGCGTTCTATTTTCTTCACCCAATTGTTGATATAAGGGGCGAACTCATAAGCTTTGGTGGCACTGGATACATATTTGCTGCGTGGTTTTTTCGCGTAGTTTTCAATTTTCTTGGCGATTTCATCTTTAATCTTAGCCAATCTTTGCTCTCTGGTTTGTTGAGAATTGTCTGCAGTCTGTGTTTTTTTGTCTTTATTGGGTTGGTTGATTTTGGTCAGTTGTTCAGATTTTTGGGTGGTGACAACTTGGGTTTCCTGTTGTTTTTGCTGTTGTTTGGTTTGTCTCTTGCTTTCTTGTTTGGCTTGACCCTCTGCCACCAGTGATGTGGCACTGAATGGATTGGTGGGGCGTGCTTTTTTATCAAGTGTGCCGCCACCAAGCTGATTGTTTTGAGCCAGATATTCGGCTTCTTCAGGTGCATCTGGATTGGATTTTTTGGACAAAATAATGTCCATGCTGTGGATGACTTCAGGTTTGTTCTGTTGATGCCTGAATGAGACGCCCAGAATAACCAAGGACAAAGTCAGCAATGCCAGAGTCAGTGTCATCACATTTTTGTCCTTGGTGGTGATTTTGGGTTTCATAAAATATCTTGTTCAATGCAATCAAATAAGTCACCGGCAATGTTCAGATCAAAAATTTTATCGAGTTCCCGGATACAAGTAGGGCTGGTTACATTGACCTCGGTTAAATACTCACCAATGACATCGATGCCAGCAAACACAATGCCCATGGCTTTGAGTTTTGGACCTACGATTTCACAAATACGCCTGTCAGACTTTGACAAAGGCAAACCCTTACCGGTTCCGCCTTTGGCCAGGTTGCCCCTGAAATCTTTGTCTGATGGTATTCTGGCCAGTGCATAGGGCACAGGTTGGCCATTGATCATCAGGATTCTTTTGTCACCTTGGCTGATTTCTGGTATGAACTTTTGAATCATTGCTGTTTTTGTGCCATTTTGTGTCACTGTTTCCAAAATGACGTTCAGGTTTTTGTCATGGGCGCCAGTTTTGAAAATCGAGTCTCCACCCATGCCATCCATGGGTTTGACAATGGCATCACCCATTTCCTGAACAGCTTGTCGGAGTGTGTCCGGGTTTCTGCTGATGAGGTTTTCAGGTGTACATTCTGCAAAATGTTCAGTAAAGAATTTTTCATTGGCATCACGCAATGCTTGCGGCTTGTTGATGACATGGGTGGTGTCTGACATGGCCAATTCAAGCATGTAGGTGTCCATGATGTATTCCATGTCGAAGGGCGGGTCTTTGCGCATCAGAATGACATTAAAGTCTTTTAAACTCAGGGTTTGTTTTGGCTTCAGTGCAAACCAATTGTCAGATTGGTCAAAGACTTTTATTTGCTGGCTATAAGCCCAGGATTCCCCATGTTGACAATAGAGATTGTCAGCGGTGATGTAATGAATTTCATGTCCTCTTTTTTGTGCTTCCAACATCATCGCAAAGCTGGAGTCCTTGTTTGGGTTGATACCCTCAATGGGATCCATAACCACCGCAATTTTAATCATTTGTGTTAATCCAAAATTTGTGAATTGTATGGAATTATAATAAGCTAAGAGTGAGTGTTAAATAGGGCTTGCAAAAATAAAGTCAATAAAAAGCCCGATAAGCGGTGAGTAACTCAAATTTTCTAAGTCCAGGAAAAAAAACAAAATTTCCGGAAAAAAATTTGAACAGTGTGATTCGGGGTGATTAATTAAGAGGATTTTGCATTTAATCCATGTTTATCTAAAAATTGTTTTGTAATCAGTTGTAAAATGAGTTATTTTCTTGTGAATGACATACTTACAAGATTATCTTCATAAATGTTGTGAATAATTTATTAGACCAGTGCAAGATATAAAATTGGAGAGATTATGAATTTAGAAGGTTTAAAAGTGATGGTGATTGATGACAGTAAAACCATTCGCAGAACCGCTGAAACTTTATTGAAAAAAGAGGGGTGTGAAGTGATAACCGTTGATAATGGTTATGAAGCTCTGTCACAAATTTCTGATTTAGAGCCTAACATCATTTTTGTTGATATCATGATGCCCCGACTTGACGGATACAAAACCTGCGCTTTAATCAAAATGAACAGTGAACATAAGTCGACACCCGTCATCATGTTGTCGAGTAAAGACGGTCTTTTTGACAAAGCCAAAGGCCGTGTGGTTGGCGCTGAAGAATACCTTACCAAGCCTTTTACCAAAGAAGAGCTGATTGAGGCCATCGAAAAACACGTTGAAAGGGATTGAGGATGAGTAAAAACATTATCAAACCATTTGAACTGCTGCTTGAGTATGAGAAGAGAAGTGTGACTCATGCGTTGGGTAGTACCAATGAAGAAAGTGAGTTGGGTGATTGGTCCGGTATTGGTTTCAAAATTGGAGATACTCACCTGGTCTCACAAGTTGATGAAGTCAATGAGGTAGTGATTCTACCAGAATTGGTCAGAATACCAGGCATAGATAATTGGGTTTTAGGGCTGGTTAACATCAGGAGTAATTTGATTCCTGCCATTGATTTGAGGGCCTATTTAACCAATGAGCCTTCCAAGCTGACCAAACATTCGAGGATGTTGGTGATAAATCAGCCTGGTGGCCAGGCAGGTTTGGTTGTGGATGAAGTGTTTGGTCAAAGACACTTTAGGCAAAGTGAAAGTCATGACGTAGAAGGTGATGATGATTCACGGGTGTATAAATATTGTGATAAGTTTTTCAGTCATGAGGATGTGAGTTGGATGGTGTTTGAAATGGGCCAGTTGGTTCAGGACAGTAATTTCCAAAACGCATCAATTAAATAATAACAGAGGTAGAAGTATATGAGCAGTGCAGCTGTAGATATGGATCAAAGAACCCGTACGTTGCCGTTGTGGCAACTGATGGTATTGGTTATTTTGGTTTTGTCATTCTTTGGTCACTCCTATTGGTTGGCTACGATTGAGCAAAACAGAACTTCACATTTGTCGGAAGTCGACAAAGTGCAGATTAAAGCGCAACAATTGGCTCAGTATGCAAAGCAGGCATCTTCAGGGGATATCAATGCTTTTGATGATTTAATTACTGATCGTCGAATCATCGACGACACCATCAAGGCATTGCGCAATGGTAATGACCAATATCCTTCATTGCCTTCAGAGGTCAATCCTCGATTATCAGATTTAGTTGATGGTTGGACCTCAATCAATGAAGATGCGTTGACCATCATTAATCAGCGTGAAAGAATTGAGGAACTTTCAGATATTTCAAATAAATTTGCTTCAGAAATTCCAGTTTTACAAGCCAGTTCAGACGCTGTTGTTAAAAGGTTGGTGGCCATACGTGAAGACCGTGGTTTGATTTATTTGGCTTCTCAGCAGTTGGTGTTGGCTGACCGAATGTTGCGTCGCATGAGTGAGATTCTTAAAGGGGGTGCCGCATCTATTCAGGCCAGTGACTCTTTGGATCGTGATGCCAGAAAATTCAATGAAGTCATGAATGGCATGTTCAATGGCAGTGACCAAATCAAAGCAGTGACTGATGAACAGGCCATTGAATCTTTGGGCCGAGTTTATGCCGCTTTTGATAGTGTACAAGCAGACATTTCGACCGTAATGGGAGCCAGTGAGCTGTTTGATGCGCAATTGGCTTCAGATGATATCAGCTTGGACATTGATACTTTTGTGGACAATGCTGATCAATTAAGGGTACAGGTTGCGGAAAGAAACCAAACAGTGCCATCAGATGAGGTAGGTTGGGCGTTGGCCGGCTTGTCTTTCTTGTGGTTGTTATGGATTTTCAGAACCTTATCGAAAAATGACCGTGTCCGTGCTGCCGTTGCTCAGGATCAAAACGAAAGAAACCAACAGGCGATTCTGCGACTGCTGGACGAAATGGGTTCTTTGGCGGATGGTGACTTGACTGTTAATGCCACTGTATCGGAAGACATCACGGGGGCGATTGCGGACTCTGTAAACTTCGCGATTGAAGCTTTGAGGTCATTGGTAAAAACCATTAATGACGCCTCACAAGGTGTGGCCTCAGCGGCCCAGGAAGCGCAAGCCACGGCGATGCACTTGGCCGAAGCTTCTGAACATCAGGCAACCCAGATAACCAATGCTTCTGCGGCCATTAATGAAATTGCAGTGTCAATTGATGAAGTATCGAAGAACTCTCTGGAATCAGCCGATGTGGCGCAACGTTCGGTATTGATTGCACATAATGGCGCAGAAGTTGTGCGAGACACCATTAAGGGGATGAACAACATTCGAACCCAGATTCAGGATACATCTAAACGTATTAAGCGATTGGGTGAATCATCGCAAGAAATTGGAAACATCGTAGAATTGATTAACGACATTGCTGAACAAACAAATATTTTGGCTTTGAATGCAGCGATTCAGGCCGCGTCATCAGGCGAGTCCGGTCGTGGTTTTGCGGTGGTTGCGGATGAGGTACAGCAATTGGCAGAAAGGGCTTCTAGTGCGACGCGACAAATCGAAGGCATTGTGAAAACCATTCAAACTGATACCAACGAGGCAGTACGCTCAATGGAACAAACCACCTCAGAAGTGGTTGGTGGAGCTCGCAAAGCAGAGGATGCGGGTGAAGCATTGACAGAAATTGAAACGGTATCAAATGACTTGGCGGAGTTGATTCAAAACATTTCAGAGGCAGCAAGGCAACAATCGGTTGCGGCTACCAATATTTCCGGAACGATGAACGTGATTCAGGAAATTACCACTCAAACATCAGCGGGTACGCAACAAACTGCTGAATCGATTGGTAACTTGGTGGAATTGGCGACAGAGCTGCGTAAATCGGTAGAAGACTTTAAATTACCTGATGATGAATTCTTCTGATAAACCAATAAACAATGTACAAAATGTATAGCAACAAACCGTTTATGCACATATCCCCTCTGACTGAGGTGGAATATCAACGCTGGTCAGGCTTGCTAGCGGAACGACTTGGAATCATTGTTCCGAAAGAAAGGAAAATGTTTTTGCAGTCAAAAATATGGTCCAGAATGCGGGAAATTGGCTACACTGCTTATGATAAGTATTGGGATTACATCAACTCAGGTATTGAAGGTAATCTTGAGTGGTCACAACTGGTTGACCGTTTAACAGTTCACGAAACTTCATTCTTCAGACACCAGCCATCGTTTGATTTGGTTCAAGAAGATTTAATGAGAAAAATGCATCTCAGTGATGGACCGTTGAAGTACAAAATGTGGAGTGTCAGTTGTGCCACAGGTGAGGAAGCTTATTCGTTGGCGATGTTGGCAGCTAAAGTTTATCATTCTGCCGATGAAAAAACTTATTTTGGCATCACTGCAACAGACGTTAGCAGTCCTGCGGTGGCTTTAGCAAAACAAGCCATATATTCTGCAGACAAGAAAAAAAACATTGATGAGACATACCATGAATTTCTGGTTCCATTGAATGATGAAATGTTTAACATTGATGAAAAATTAAAAAAAAGGATGGCTTTTGGGGTATTTAATTTGTTGGACGTTAACCGCCCATCAAATATCAAATATGATGTGATTTATTGTCAAAATGTGTTGATGTACTTTGAACGAAAAGTCAGGGAACAGATTTTGGACGGATTGGTTTCTCACCTAAATCGGGATGGGCTTTTGATTTTAGGTCAAACTGAAATCAATGCCTGGTCACACCCGAAGATGACACGAGTGAATAAAAACAGAACTTTGGCATTCAGATTAAAATAATATGAGTAATATAGAGCAAATTGATTTTTCGACATTAACCTGGGTAAAAACTGAACTTGATGAAACTCTCAATCGAGCTAAGGAAGCCCTGAAAACTTATGTCGAAGATACTGATGACACCAATCAACTGCAATTTTGTATCACCTATTTGCACCAAATTCAGGGTACCCTGAAAATGGTTGAGCTTTATGGTGCGGCTATGGTTGCAGAAGAAATGGAGTCTGTCGCCAAAGACTTAATCAACGGCAAGATTGCTGATGAAGACGCAGCTTTTGATGTGTTGATGCAAAGTATTTTACAATTGCCTGATTATTTGGAAAGAATCGAATTAGGACATAAGGATGTCCCTATTGTTTTGTTACCATTGGTTAATGATTTACGTACTGTTCGTGGTTCAAAACTGTTGTCTGAAAGTTCATTATTTAATCCTAACCTGGATTTAGGTGTTCCTGACAGAGTCAAGCAAAGCGATGTTTCTCTGAAGGGTAATCAACTGCGAACTGCCTTGTTGAAAATTCGCTCAGTGTATCAAATCTCTTTATTAAACTGGATCAAAGAAAAAGGTCAGGCTAAGGCCATTGATAACATTAAATTAGTGGTCAATAAATTACAAATGGTATTGTCACCCGAATACCTGAAGCAGCTATTTTGGACATTCTCCGGCGTGCTGGAAGGATTACAAGATGGCAGTATCGAGGACAATATTTCACTGAAACAAATGGCAGGTAAAGTGGATTTGTTGATTAAGGATATGACAAGCAAAGGTTCTCATATTAAATCCAATAGCCGCTCAATTACCAGAAACCTGTTGTATTACATTGCCATCAGTAATGGTGATGGTCGATTGTGTTCTGAAGTCAGGTCATTTTTTGATTTGAAACAGTTTATTCCTGATGAAGATGAAATTAAGCATGCAGAAGGCAGCTTGTCAGGTAAAAACAAAGAATTGTTACAAACGGTCTCTGATGCCATTAAGGATGATGTCTTGGTGGTACAAGAGTCTTTGGATTTATTTATCAGGAATAAATCGGCGAATGTTGACCAATTGGCTTCACTGCTGGACAACTTGCAGAACATTTCTGATACCCTGGGAATCTTGGGGCTTGGTGTAGCTCGTGATTCTGTCAATGAACATCACAGTGCACTTGAGAAACAGATAGAGGCTGGAGAACGACCAACTGACGAAAACTTGCTCAATGTGGCAAAAACATTGCTCCAAGTCGAGGCACAATTGGGTGACCACATTCAATCATTGGGTGCTGCAACCGATGAGCTCGGTGGTGAAGAAGACAGTGCCATTCCTAAATCTGAGAAAAAAGCAATTTTGCAACAGTTGGCAAAAGAGTCCATCATTAACTTGCAACAAATCAAAACCAATTTCGTGGCATTTATAGAATCTCCTTGGGATAAAAATCAGGTTAAAGAAAACCCAAGGTTATTGAAAGACATTGCAGGCGCTCTGAAAATATTGAATTTATCAGAAGCCAGTGACTACCTCGATAAAATCACTGAATATGTGAATGCCGACATTTTGGCCTCGGACTCCAAGCCTTCGGCCATGGAGTTGGAGCAGTTGGCTACTGTTATTTCGTCATTGGAGTATTACCTGGAAAATCTGGATCAGGGTCAAAGTATCAGAAACAGCTTGCTTGAAGTCGTTAAGGTTCAAATTGTGAAACTTCAAGACCATTTGGAAGAACATGAAGGTGAAAGGGAGGCCTTGCCGCAAGTTGACCAGGCTGTTGAACCAACTGATCAAGCTGAAGAAGTTGTTGAAGAAGCTGAAACTCAAGAGGTCACTGATGAAGAAGAAACTGTCAGTGAAGAAGTTGCTGATGTTGAAGAGGAATCAGAAAAAGTGGTTGCGGAAACAGCAGAGCAACCGACTGCTGTGGTTATAGAAGAATCAAACTTACAAGTTATTTTTGGCGATGATGTTGACGAAGAAATCAAGGAAGTGTTCCTGGAGGAATTTGAAGAAGAACTCGCCAATATGCAGGAAAAACACAAAATCTGGAAGCAAGATCCGGATGCCAATGCTGGCGAGTTAACAGAAATAAGAAGGATATTCCATACTTTGAAAGGCAGTGGCCGCCTGGTTGGTGCTGAAGCCATTGGTGAATTTGGATGGCAACTTGAAAACATGTGTAACCGCAAGTTGGATAACAGCATCAACAACGAGGCAGATTTCAGAAATGTGCTTGAACAAGGCGTGGAAATGGCTGCTGGTTTGTTCGCTGCATTAAAAGAAGAAGAAACTGTTCCATCCGGATATGATTTGTTGCTGAAAAATGCTGAGAATGTTTCCAATGGCGATGAACTTGTGGAGGCTCAAGTGGCCGCTGAACCCGCAGTTGAAGAGCCCGTTGCTGAGCCTGTGGATGAAGCAGCTGAAGAAACCGTTGCCGCAGATACAGAAACGCCAGAGGCAGAGGAAAGCGTTGAGGCTGAACTTGAGTTGACTGATGAGTATGATGAAGAATCAGCTGATGAATCAGATGATGTTTCAATAGAAGAGGAGGATTCTTTATCGCTTGACCTGGATGCCGAAGATGTTGAAATTTCTTCGGAAGATGCAGATGAATTGGAATTAGAGTTAGAAACTGAAGAAGCTGAAATTTCATCAGAGGACATAGAAGATTTAGTAGCAAAACTCAATGCAGATGATTCTGATGAAACGGCAGATTTGGAACTTGAATTAGAGGATGTCAAGTTGGAAGATGATGCTGATGAAGCTGTAGAAGAAGACCTTTCAATTGACTTTGAAAAAGTTGATTTGGCTGAGTTTGACACTGCTGATACTGAAGAAGTGGATGTTGACAGTGAAGATGCTGAAAGTGATGAAGAAGCAGTTGTTGAAAGTGATACAGATCTAGAGTGGGAAAATGATTTGGCAGATTTTGCTGATCAGCAGAATGATGTTGAAGAAGATGTAACAGGAAGCAACGAAGCGGAAGAATCGACTGCTGAACTTGAGTTGTCATTGGATGATATAGATTTTGATGAAGAAGACATGGCTTTGGAATCCGAAGATGTTGCTGAAGAGGCTGAAGCAGAGTTAGAAACAGAAGATTCTGACTCAGACGAACTCGAACTCGAACTTGATTTGGAAGGTGTTGAGTTAACAGATGATCAAGCTGAAGAAGCAGAAATGCAGGAAGTTACTGAATCAGATGATGAATTACTTGAAGAATTAGAATTAGAGCTGGATAGTTCTGAAGAACAAGAAGAATTTGAACCGTTGGTTGTGGACGCTGCTTCAGAGTCTGCAGAACCAGAAGATACTTCAGGTGATGAATTAGAAGTAGATCCTGTATTTATAGAGATTCTGCAAAAAGAAGTCGGCGGACATTTGGCTAACATGGAAACTTTTGTTGCAGACATCAATGATGCATCTGACAGTTATGTTAATGATGATTTTATACGTGTCGTCCACACATTGAATGGGGCCGCCAGCATGGCTGGAGTTGATGGCATTACCCAAATGACCACACCGTTAGAAAAAATGTCAAAATTGATGTCTGACAAAAACCAGCCATTGAATAATGATGACATTGAAGCCATCAATAAAGTGGTTTCCAGTGCCAAAGAACAAATGCAAGCACTTGGTACAGAAGATGCCGAAGTTGATTTGAGTTTAGGTGATTATTTCAAAGAAAGGGTTAATGCTTTAAGTCAACTTGAAGTTGAACCTCAAACTGAAGAAGCAGAAGCTGAAGAAGCAGTAACTGAAGAAGCAGTAACTGAAGAAGCAGTAGCTGAAGAAGCAGTAGCTGAAGAAGAAGTAGCTGAAGAAGAAGTAGCTGAAGAAGAAGTAGCTGAAGAAGCTAAAACAAGTCAGCTTGATGAAGCCGTCAGTTTATTTGAAGAAACGGCTGAACAAGAAACGACTCCTGCAATGGAAACCGATTTGGATGAAGAGTTGCTGGAAATTTTCAGTGAGGAAGCTTCAGAAATTTTTGATCGCACCGACCATTTATTAGCAGATTTAGAGGAAAATCCCAACAACCCAGAAGTCATTCAAGCGTTGCAAAGAGATTTGCATACCCTGAAAGGGGGGGCGAGAATGGCTGGTCTTAATCAAATTGGCGATCTGTCACACCAGTTAGAATCCTTGTTTGAATCAATTGCTGAAAAGAACTTAGAAGTATCACCTGGCCAACACGAAATGATGTCCGGTATTATGCTTAAATTACATAATATGGTTAATTCTGATGATTATGGCCAATTAACCAGCATTGATGCAGAAACCAAACAATTAGAACAAATCCTTTCTTCAGAAGGGGGTGAAATTCAAGAAGAATCTAAACTGGATAAAGAGTTCTTCGATCCCATAGCCAAAGCAGGCGATGATGCTGAAGAAAAAGCCGATGAGCCTGAAATCATCAAACAAAGCAAAAAAGCCAATGTCTTGTCAGGTGGACAGATTAAGGTAAATTCAGAATTGCTTGATAAGCTGGTGAATTTTGCTGGTGAGGTGAGTATTTATCGTTCAAGGATGGAACAACAATCAGCCGAGTTGAAACTGAACATTGATGAGTTGGAAAATACGGTTGACAGGGTGCGTCGTCAGTTACGTGAACTGGAGCATGAGACAGAAGCACAAATTATTTCCAACTACCAGGCTGAAGGTGATGAGTTAGAAGAAGATTTTGACCCACTGGAGCTTGATCAGTTCTCTACCATTCAGCAATTGTCCCGTTCATTATCCGAGTCGGTATCGGATTTGACCAACATTCAGACGTATTTACAAGAATCAGCGCGTTCATCTGAAACGTTATTGATTCAGCAATCCAGGGTAAACACTGAATTGCAAGAGGGTTTGATGGAAACCCGATTAGTTACCTTTAACTCTTTGATTCCTCGACTGCGTAGGGTATTACGTACCGCCTCGCAGGAATTGGGTAAAAAAGCCAAATTGGTGGTCAAAGGTGCTGAAGGCGAAATGGATAAAACAGTTTTGGAAGGTATTCAGGCACCTTTAGAGCACATGATACGTAATGCCATGGTACATGGTTTGGAAGCAGATCGTGAAGCTGTTGGTAAACCAGAACAAGGACAAGTGGCCATAGAATTGAGTCGTGAGGCTACTGAGGTGG
>JAUHXW010000359.1 GCA_030426705.1 Gammaproteobacteria bacterium | reverse complement strand
CTTCATTTTTTTTCATTTTAATTCACACTTTTTATTCACACATATATCATTATATATACGTTTTATACGAATAATCACTAAAAATTGTAAATTAAAGTGTAATTTGTTATGAAAGTGTTTTGAAAGTGTGTTAGTTCAATTGATAGGCATCAAAGCGACAAGTTTTGCCCATAATTTGGAAAGTTGGCTTGAAGGACAACAACAGTTTTGCCTTAATAGGCCTTTTAATCACCACCCTTTTTACTGAAGCCTTCATGGCATTTTCGAGCAGTTCCTCAGCGTTATCTTCACTGTTTTGATGAATGGCCTGAAACAATTGCATGTCTTTTTTGGCTTTGGCAGATTTAATTTTTTCAGGAAACATGGGGTCCAGGTAAATCACATCGAAAGATTGTTCTGAAATAAGGTTCTCGGCCTTAACATGGAACAAGTGAAAAGGCATGATTTGCGTTTCAGCATGATACCGATGTAAGCCATCAGTCAATAACGCATGAATCACTGAATTTTGCTCTGTTGCAGTTACTTGAAAACCACTTTGGTACAACAAAAAACTGTCCCTGCCCATACCACATGTTGCGTCGAGCACTTTTATATTGGACTGATTTTTGAAACGACACGCCTTAATTAAGTGTTCACCTGAAACATGCCTGGATGCCCTGAAAGCGGTTTTTCCATGTAAGAAATCCACATGGACTTTTTGTTTATTCTGATCACAAACAAACAAAACCCCATCTTCAAAAGATAGGGTCAGTTCATCCGGTAAGTTGTTTAATACCAAATCAACACTCAGACCCAATTGGTCCAAATGTTGTTCTAAAGTCATATCTATCGTTTGTCTATAGAAACATAGTCTCTGGTGGTGGCACCACCGTAGACTTGTCTTGGACGACCAATGCGCGTATCTGGCGTTTCGTATTGCTCCAACCATTGAGATGTCCAGCCAACCGTTCTGGCGATGGCAAACATCACAGTAAACATTTGTACTGGAATACCCAAAGCCTTGTAGATGATGCCTGAATAGAAGTCGACATTTGGATAGAGTTTTCTCGCCACAAAGTATTCGTCTTTTAAGGCGATTTCTTCCAGTTTCATCGCCAGTTCGAGTTGTGGATCATGAATCCCCAAATCATCCAGCACCTCATGACATGCCTTACGAATGATGGTTGCCCTTGGGTCAAAGTTTTTATACACACGATGTCCAAATCCCATCAAACGGAACGGGTCATCCTTGTCTTTGGCTTTGGCCACATATTTATCAATTTGACTGACATCACCGATTTCATCCAGCATGTTCAGAACCGCTTCATTGGCGCCACCATGGGCAGGACCCCAAAGCGACGCAATACCAGCAGCAATACAGGCAAAAGGATTGGCGCCGGTTGAACCGACCAACCTGACAGTCGAGGTACTGGCGTTTTGTTCATGGTCAGCGTGTAAAATAAACAGCAAATCCAAAGCCTTTGCTGCCACTGGGTTTATTTCATAATCTTCAGCGGGAACTGCATACATCATGTGCAACAGCCTTTCGGTGAAGCTCAACCTGTTCTGTGGGTACATAAATGGCTGACCCACATAATTTTTGTAAACGGCAGCCGCTACTGTAGGCATTTTGGCAATCAAACGAATGGCCGCAATTTTGCGATCTTCGGGATTGTTGACATTGGTGCTGTCATGATAAAAAGCTGAAAAAGAACCAATAACACTCATCATCATCGCCATCGGATGCGCATCATATTGAAAGCCTTTCATGAAATCCCTGATTTTTTCATGCACCATGGTATGGCGGGTGATCAAATTGTCAAATTCCGCAAACTGTTGTTGGTTTGGTAACTCCCCATTCATCAACAAATAAGTGATTTCCATGAAGTTACTGTGCTCAGCCAACTGCTCTATGGGGTAACCCCTGTATTGCAACACGCCTTTTCCACCATCGATGAAAGTGATGTCACTTTTACAAGCTCCTGTGGCTGCAAAACCTGAATCGTAGGTAAAATAGCCAGTTTGTTTATGCAGGGTTTTAATATCAAATGTGGGCGGGCCCATTTTTGCGCGAATAACAGGCAATTCCGCAGTTTGTCCTTCCGGGGTAATGACTTTGACGACATCTTCACTCATTTATAACTCTCCAAATTAGGGCTGTGTTTCAGTTTGGCCTTTACAAGCCAACCAACTAGCTCAAGGCTTTTTATGGTTTTAAACAATCGTTCATTTTAACATTTTAACAGTTATTATTAAAAGCTGTTTGCGACTCATCCATTGGTCGTAGTCGCTAATTTTTTCATCAGGCATAAAAAAACCCGAACTTGTCGGGTTTTTTATAAAATACTTCGAAAAGTTTACGATCTTTGGTATCTGCGTTTGAATCGATCAACACGTCCACCAGAGTCTGCCACTTTTTGCTGACCGGTATAATAAGGATGTGATTTTGAAGAAATCTCGATTTTTACTAACGGATACTCATTGCCATCTTCCCATTTGATGGTCTCTTTTGTATGTATGCAAGAACGGGTCAAAAATGCAAAATCAGCACCTGCGTCTTGAAATACCACTTCTCTGTATTCTGGATGAATATCTTTTTTCATAACTGTTTCCAAATGTTGTGTCTCAAACAAGACGGCGTATTTTAATGTTAAGCCAATGCAATGTAAAGCACGGTTTTAATTTTTTTATTACCAAAAAGCATTAATCTTTGCCATTGATATCTATGTCGTTTAAGTCCACATCAAACCGACCCATCAAACCAGCCAGGTCTTTAAGCATGATTTGGCCACCTATTTTAATCACCACCAATTCAGAATCATCATCTAAAGACATCACAGACAAACCCTTCATGGCATCATTGTCCATTTCAGCCATGATGTAAACCGTAGAATCCTCTTCGCGAATGGCTGCCAGCTGTTCCATGCC
>JAUHXW010000029.1 GCA_030426705.1 Gammaproteobacteria bacterium | reverse complement strand
AAAACTGAAGAGTAAAACTTTGTAGACGGTTACCGGGTCAAAGGCCCGGTAAAGTTGCAGATTAAATTTTAGAGACCTTTGCTCGATTCTGGGCAATTGAGAAAAAGAGCTAAAAAGGTGGCAATCAAGGCGGAAAACGCTGTCCAATACGCCGTTATTGGCAAGTTTTTCAACGCAGAGTGCCGCATTTTTGGGCTTTTTATCTTTGTTCACGAATCGAGCAAAGGTCTCTTTTAAAGTCTGGCCGATATCAACGGCCGGACTATTTTCACTTATTGAGAGGTAAAAAAAATGAGCATTACAGCTTCAATGGTAAAAGAATTGCGTGAAATCACCGGTGCTGGCATGATGGAATGTAAAAAAGCATTGGTAGAAACAGATGGCAACTTGGAAGTGGCTATCGAAAACTTGAGAAAATCCGGTGCAGCCAAAGCTGCCAAAAAATCTGGTCGCGTTGCTGCTGACGGCATCATTAAAATCGCCACATCAGCTGATAACCACACGGCTGTATTGGTTGAAGTTAACTGTGAAACAGACTTTGTAGCCAAAGACGAAAACTTTCTGGCCTTTTCTGATCAAGTCGTTAAAGTGGCCTTGGACAACAAAGTGACTGATGTTGAGTCGTTGATGGCTGTTGAAGTTGATGGTAAAGCTTTAGAGCAAATCCGTACAGACCTGATTGCCAAGATTGGTGAAAATGTTCAGGTGAGAAGAGCTCAATTGGTAGAAGCCAAAGACGGCGGTACAGTGGGTTCATACGCTCATGGCAAAAACATTGGTGTTGTTGTTTCAACCACTGGTGGTGATGATGAGTTGGTTAAAGACTTGGCCATGCACGTTGCCGCTGCTAATCCTGAGTACGTTTCTGAAGAACAGGTTCCAGCTGCTCAATTGGACAAAGAAAAAGAAATTTTGATTGCCCAAGCTGCTGATTCTGGCAAGCCTGCTGAAATCATTGAAAAAATGGTTGGCGGTCGCATCAGAAAATACTTGGCTGAAATCACTTTGAAAGGCCAACAGTTTGTCAAAGATCCAGATGTCAGTGTTGAAAAATTATTAAGTGCCAAAAACGCAGATGTGGTAGAATTTGTGCGTTTTGAAGTTGGCGAAGGTATCGAGAAAAAAGAAGATAACTTTGTCGAGGAAGTAATGGCGCAAGCACGTGGAAACTGATTCGTATAAGTACAAAAGAATACTGCTGAAACTCAGCGGAGAAGCATTGATGGGCTCTGAGGATTATGGAATTGATCCTCAGGTCATCAATCGAATTTCAAAAGAAATTGCCCAGGTCCACCAATTGGGCATACAAATAGGGATTGTAATAGGTGGAGGTAATATCTTCCGCGGTGCTGGCTTGAGTAAGTCAGGCATCGATCGGGTCACGGGTGATCACATGGGCATGTTGGCCACCGTCATGAATTCTTTGGCATTGCAAAATGCATTGGAAAAGCAAGGCATAAAAGTTCGCGTCATGTCAGCCATTGGCATTCACGAAGTTTGTGAAGACTATATCCGTCGGCGTGCCATCAGACACCTTGAAAAAGGCAACATTACGGTTTTTGCTGCGGGTATTGGCAATCCATTTTTTACCACTGACTCTGCAGCCAGTTTACGAGCCATTGAGATTAATGCAGATGTGGTATTGAAAGCCACTAAGGTTGATGGTATTTATTCAGCCGATCCTGTAACCGACCCAACTGCGTATAAATATGAACATTTGACCTATGATGAGGTCATAGAGAAGAAGTTGGCCGTTATGGACACTTCTGCTGTGGTGCTTTGTCGTGACAGGAACATGCCTATTCAAATTTTCAATATGAATAAAGAAGGGGCTTTGATGGAAATCGTCAAAGGCAAAAACATTGGCACAGTAGTTACTGCTTAAAGGAGAAATTGAATGATTGATGACATTATCAAAGAAGCAAACACCCGCATGGGTAAAACCATTGAAGCCTTGCACAATGAACTCAAGGGCGTGCGAACTGGTCGTGCCAACACCAGTTTACTGGATGGTATTATGGTTGACTATTATGGTTCAGCTTCTGCATTGAACCAGGTTGCCAACGTAGCGGTTCAGGATTCTCGCACATTGACGGTTACACCATGGGAAAAAACCATGATTGAGCCAATTGAAAAAGCCATCATGCAATCAAACCTGGGTTTAAATCCAGTCAGTGCAGGCATGGTAATTCGTATTCCTTTGCCACCTTTGACTGAAGAACGCAGAAAAGATTTGGTAAAATTGGTGGGACAAATTGCTGAAAACAGCAAAATTGCCATTCGTAACATCAGACGTGATGCCAACACGCACTTAAAAGGCATGTTGAATGACAAGGAAATCACCGAAGATGATTTGCGTGGCGCAGAGAAAAGGGTGCAGGATGTAACCGATAAATTTGTTAAGCAAGTCGATGATGTGATTGCTGACAAAGAAAAAGAATTGATGGAAATTTAATTCAATAAAAATCTTCCTGGTATAAATCAATGAGTTTACAGCACATCGCCATAATTATGGATGGAAACGGGCGATGGGCTACTCTCCGCAAAAGGCCTCGTACTTTTGGTCATCAGGCTGGCACCAAATCTGTCAGGTCAGTTATCCAGGCTTGTGTCAAACTAGGCGTTCCTAATTTAACCTTATTTGCTTTCAGCAGTGAAAATTGGTCTCGACCTGAAAAAGAAGTCAGTCGTTTAATGGACTTGTTCATGCGTTCTTTAAATAAGGAAACACCTGAGTTGTTACAACAAGGTGTTAAACAAAACTTTATCGGTGACTTGGGCCGTTTTTCTGAAAAGTTGCAACAAAAAATGCGGGAAGTCAGCCAGTTGAATCCATCAGAATTAAGAATGAACCTAAATATTGCAGTGAATTACGGGGGAAGGTGGGACATCGTTAATGCGGCCAAAAAGCTGGCAATGGACATTCAACAAGGTGTTAAACAAATAGATGCCATTGATGAAACTGTTTTTGATGAGTATATGTCTCTCAAAGATTTGCCAGCGGTGGATTTGCTGATAAGAACAGGTGGTGAACATCGCATTTCAAATTTTCTGTTGTGGCAAATAGCCTATGCGGAATTGTTTTTTACAGACACTTTGTGGCCGGATTTCGGCGAGCAACAGTTGTCAGATATCATCACAGAATTCAACCAACGAGAACGCCGTTTCGGCAAAACCAGCGAGCAAATCAATGCTTAAACACAGAATCATTACAGCCTTGTTATTGGCACCTATCCTATTAACCATTGTGATATTAGGGGGTCATCAATGGTTTGCCTTTTTGATATTGGTTATTCAAACTGCAGCCACTTATGAATGGCTTAAAATCAATCAGTTAAAAACGCCATTGGCTGTTATTAATGGTTTTGTCATATCCCTGTTTACCTTGTATTTGTTTGACCATTTTGCCTTATCTGCCTCTTTATGGATATGGGTGTACTTGGTGATCTGGTTAATGGTCGTCTTGTGGTTGAAGAATCATAGATGGGGCTATGATAATACCACCAGTCAATTGGTGGTGAAATCATTGGGCGGTGTACTGGCCATCATGTTATTTGCGCTCAGTATGAATCAACTTTATGCGGTTGAGTCTGGCAATTGGTGGACTTTGGCCTTGTTCCTGTTAATCTGGGTGGCTGACATTGGGGCTTATGTCAGTGGTAAAACCATGGGCAAACACAAACTGGCGATCAACATCAGTCCAGGCAAAACCTGGGAGGGGGTTTTGGGTGCGCAAGTTTTGGTGGCTATTTATGCAGTGGTGTTGACGCATTTTTTAGACATCAGCATCACCAAAGCTTTGTTAATGATGATTCCTATTGCTTTGTTTTCTGTGGTGGGTGATTTGGCAGCCAGTCTGGGTAAAAGGCAGGCAGGTGTTAAAGACAGTTCCAATTTATTACCTGGGCATGGCGGCTTCATAGATCGTTTTGACAGTTTGATTGCGGCAGCACCTTTGTATTTCTTTTTGCTCGAAAAGTTATGAAATCAGTTTCAGTATTAGGAGCTACTGGATCGATAGGTGATTCAACCCTCGCCATCATTCGCAAACATCCGGATAAATTCAAAGTACACAGCCTTTCGGCGCACAAGAATGCAGAAAAAACCATAGCCTTGGCCAAAGAATTTCAACCTGCGGTTGTCGCGGTGACTGATCAGGACAGTTATCAACAAGTCAAATCTGCATTAAATTCAGTGCCTACAGAAGTATTGGCAGGTGCCGAGGCATTAACACACATTGTGGCAGAACCAGCAGTGGATATGGTGGTGGCTGGCATCGTTGGCAACGCCGGGATGGCTTCGGTTTTGGCTACAGTTAAAGCGGGAAAAACTTTGTTGTTGGCCAACAAGGAATCCATTGTGGCTGCGGGTGCTTTGGTGATGGCAGAAGCACAAAAAACAAATGCCAGTATCATTCCCTTGGACAGCGAGCATAATGCCATCTATCAGTGTCTGGATAATGACTATGTGGTTGGCAAACGACCAGCAAGCGTTAAAAACATAACCTTGACGGCTTCAGGCGGACCTTTTTGGCAAACTGAGCAAGCGGATTTTGCTCACATAACACCCGCGCAAGCGGTGGCGCATCCCAAGTGGGATATGGGCGCAAAAATTTCGGTGGATTCAGCCACATTGATGAACAAAGGGTTGGAAGTCATCGAAGCACACTGGTTATTTAATATGCCCAATGAGGACATCAATGTCATGGTGCATCCGCAAAGCATCATTCACTCTATGGTACATTTTGTCGATGGTTCTGTACTGGCTCAATTGGGAATGCCTGACATGCAAGTGCCGATTTCCTATGGTTTGGGGTTGGGCAATCGCATCAGTAATGATGCCGATTTTTTAGACCTGCTGGCAGTAGGCACATTGAATTTTGTGCAACCTGACACCAATAAATTCAAATGTCTGCAATTGGCTCGGGATGCGATAACCCTCGGAGGCACGGCACCGGCTGTATTGAATGCAGCGAATGAAGTGACCGTGGCTGCTTTTTTACAGCAACAAATCCGTTTCGACCAAATTGCTGCATTCAATGATAAAATGTTGAATCAAATGACAATCCAAAACGTTGAATCTATGGCGCAGCTGGTTCAATTGGATGAAGAAGTGCGTAGCAAAACAGCTGAGTTGATTAAAAAATAACAGAAATTATTATGACTATTTTATCCAGCATATTTTGGTTAATTGTGACACTGGGCGTGTTGGTCACTTTTCACGAGCTTGGTCACTTTTGGGTTGCACGATTGTTTAAAGTCAAAGTACTGCGTTTTTGTGTTGGTTTTGGCAAACCCATATGGTCAAGGTACGACAAACAGGGTACCGAAATTGCTGTGGCGCCGTTTCCTTTGGGTGGTTATGTGAAATTGTTGGATGTCAGGGATTGTGATGTCAGCCCGGAAGACTACAACCAAACCTATAACCACAAGCCTTTTTGGCAAAAATTTTCCATCATGTTTGCAGGGCCTGCTTTTAACTTTATTCTGGCTTTTTTGTTGTATTGGATGATGTTTGTTGTGGGTAAAAATGACATCCGTCCGACATTGGCTGAACCGACCAAGTTGATGCAACAAGCAGGTTTTCAGGAAAAAGATCAGATCAAAGCCATCGATGGTGAAGAAATCAGAACCTGGTCGGATGTGTCATTGCATTTAATCACTGCTGGAATCGACCGCAGAGACATCCAAGTTGAGGTGGAAACCGCTTCCGCGACTCGCATCAACCGCACTTTGCCACTTTCAGCCGTACCAGCTCATGTAGCAGAAGAGGATTTGCTGAAACACATAGGACTTAAAGTTTATCAAGTGCCTATGCCTGCAGTTATGGGCGAGTTAAATCCTGAATTTCCCGCAGCAAAGGCTGGTATTGAAGCGGGTGATGAAATTATAGCCATCAATGATGTACCTGTTACCAATTGGTATGAAGTTGTGGATGAGATAGCAAAAATCGAAAAAGGCCCAATTCGAATAGACGTTATCCGAAAAAAGGAAACTAAAACCATCATGGTTCCTGGTCTAATCCCCGACCCTGAAAACAACAAACGCAAGGTTTTGGGTATCAGTGCTATCCAGCCTGCTCAACAAGACATCGACTATATGCGCAGCTTATACTTCACACTGTCTTATGGTCCATTGGAATCAGTGCCTCAGGCGTTTAAGCAAATGGGCAAAATCACCAGCAAATCATTGGAAATGATGTGGAAATTGCTGACAGGGAAGGCTTCACTTAAAAACTTGTCCGGCCCAATTACCATCGCTCAGGTTGCCAATGATTCAGCCGAACGAGGGTTTTCATGGTATTTATCATTTTTAGCTTTGGTGAGTTTAAGTTTGGGTATAATTAACCTTTTGCCAATACCAATGTTGGACGGTGGGCAAATGTTATTTTTGATTATTGAAAAGGTGAAGGGTGCACCTTTGAGTGAACAATTTGAAATAAAGGCTCAGATGATAGGTATGTTCCTGTTAATTTCTTTGATGTCTTTAGCTTTTTATAACGACATTTTAAGGTCAGTGTCTTAAAATACAGAAAAAAATAATAACAAACCATATGCGAAATCTAATTTTACTTTTGGTGCTTTTGGCTTTTAATGCCAAAGCATTTGATCCTTTCACTGTGAATGACATCAGAATCATCGGAGCTGATCGTATTTCTCATGGAACTATATTTTCATACTTGCCCATCGAGCGAGGTGACGAGGTTAATCCTGGAAATATCAGAACAGCCATTCAAGGTTTGTTTACGACGGGTTATTTCAATGATGTGAAAATGCGCCGTAATGGTGATGTATTGATTGTTGAAGTTGATGAACGTCCAGCCATCGCCACCATCAGAATTGATGGAAATAAAAGTATCAAAACCGAAGAGTTGATGCAGGGGCTCAACAACATCGGATTGGCTGAAGGTGAAGTTTTTAACCGTTTGGAACTTGATCGGGTCAAAAACGAACTGGTTAATCAATTTTTCTCCAGGGGTAAATACAATGTTGAGATAGATACCAATGTTCAGGATTTGGATCGAAACCGAGTATTGATCAACATCAATATTGATGAAGGTAAATCTGCCAAAATCAAACACATTAAAATTGTCGGTAACACTGTTTTTACTGATGAGGAATTGATTGATGCCTTTGAATCAGACACCACCAACTGGTTGTCCTGGTATTCGCAAGATGACCAATACTCAAAAGAAAAGCTTAACGGTGATTTGGAAAAATTAAAATCCTATTACTTGGATCGAGGTTATGTGAATGCAGAAGTTGAATCTGTGCAAGTGACCATAAGTAATGATAAAAAGGACATATACATCACCGCCAATATTCAGGAAGGAGATCAATTTAAATTTGGTAAACAGGAATTGACTGGCAACCTGATTTTCGAAAAAGACATCATGCGCAGGTACTTGATTACCAATGAGGGTGATGTGTTTTCACAAAATAAAATTGAACTGACCAACAACACGCTAAAAGCAGTGTTATCAAACCGTGGTTACGCATTTGCTGAAATCCAACCAGTCACCGAAATTAACGAGGAAGAAAAAACTGTAGATGTTACTTTCTTTGTCATCCCCGGAAAGAAAGTTTATGTGCGACGCATTAACTTTATTGGTAACACCAAAACCAAAGATGAGGTGTTGCGTCGAGAAATGAGGCAATTTGAAGGCGCCTGGTTCTCACAAGCATTGATTGACCGTTCCAAATTGCGTTTACAACAAAAGCCATATTTTGAAGAAGTTGAAATTGAAACTACACAAGTGCCTGGGACTGAAGATCAAATTGATGTAAACGTGACAGTTAAAGAAAGAAACTCCGGGCAATTTACTTTTGGCCTCGGTTATTCACAGGTCAGTGGACTGAACTTTTCTACCAGTGTATCACTGCAAAACTTATTAGGCACAGGTAACACATTATCTGTGGCAGTTAATACTTCAGATTTCTACAAAAGACTGAATTTGCTTTACGAAAATCCTTACTTTACTGATGACGGTATTTCATTGGGTTACACCGTTAATTTCACCAACATTGACCAAGGTGATGCCAACATTGCTCAATACAATTCTACCAATGGTAGTTTAGGTGTGCAGGCCAGTTTTCCAATCACAGAATTCGATCGAATTTATACCAATTTGGCATATGAAAGGATTTCTTTGCGTGCCAATGAAGGTTTAACTGCTGATGCCATCATACAAGACTTGTTGGATTTGGGTGGTTACGCTTATTCCTGTTCATCGATTGTCAGACCTGAAGATGACAGTGAACTGCCTGCTTTGACAGGGCAATGTTATACCGACGGTATGGTTCCACCTGCAACAGGTGAAGAAGATGAATTGATTTACGTGCCATTCCAATACCGAAGGGCTTTTACCTTTTATAAAGCTGAAGCCAGGTGGGCACGTGACAGTCGTAACAGGTACTTTAATCCTACCAGAGGTGCTTACCATTCCATTGGTTTGGAAGCTTCCCTGCCAAGCAGTACTGCGGAGTTTTATAAAATTAACCTGAGAGAAAATATTCTGTTTCCCTTAACTGATAAATTGACCTTGTCATTAAGAGGCGAAATAGGCTATGGAGATGGATATGGTGATACCAATGGCTTGCCATTTTTTGAAAACTTCTTTGCAGGTGGTGTAAGTTCAGTCAGAGGTTATGATGACAATACCCTGGGTCCCAAATCATTGGTGGGCGGGGCTCTGGAAGATGAGCTTGGTGAACCTACGACATCACGCACTGGTGATCCGATTGGTGGTTCTTTTAAAGTTGTGGGTTCAGCAGAAATTATTTTTCCAACGCCATTTGCCAAAGAAAGCAGCAATGCCGCCAGGTTAGCCTGGTTCCTTGACGTAGGTAACGTGTTTGATGATTTCGATTCATTTGAAGCCAGGGAGTTGAGGATGTCGACGGGGGTTGCACTGAAATGGCAAGCGCCTGTTGGACCCATTGTGATTTCTTATGCCCTGCCATTTAACAAAGATCGCAGAGACCGAACCGAGCGTTTGCAATTTACCTTTGGTAACACCTTCTGATATGTTCAATTGGGCCAAAAAATCTCTGTTGCTGACTTTGCTGTTAATAGCGGGTCAACTCAGCGCAGAAGGAAAAATTGGCTATGTTGATATGAATGCCCTGATCAATAATTCACCGCAAATTTTAGATGCCAACAGGACATTAACTGAAGAATTTGAAGACCAGAATAATAAAATTTCCCAACAAGAAACGGATCTGAAACTGTTAGAGGACAGCATCAGTAAAGAGGGCAATTTTATGACGCCTGATAAGTTAGCCGAATTGCAGGAACGAGCCAGGATTTTAGATCGTCAGGTGCGCAGGGCCAAAGAAGATCTGAATGACGCCATCATCATCAGAAACTCCCAGTTGGTAGATGAGGTGCAAAATCAAATCAAAACCGTGGTTGCCAGATATGCTGAAGAAAATGGTTATGATGCCATTTTGATCAATGCCATTTTGTATGCCAATGCCAAAATTGACATCACCGATGAAATATTGCAACAACTCAGAGCCGATTATTCCTCCAACCAATAAGGCCAGCAGATGATACGTTTAGCTGATTTGGCCGCCAATCAAAAATTAACCTTCAAAGGTGATGCTGATGTGTTGATAGAATCGGTCGCAACATTGGAAAATGCCCAAGCCAATCAAATCAGTTTTTTGGCCAATTCTAACTACAAAAAATACTTAACGAGCACTGAAGCGGGTGTAGTGATATTAACTGAAAGCATGGCCAAGGAATTTGATGGTAATGCGTTGATTTCAGAAAACCCTTATGTGACCTTTGCCTATGTGGCTCAATATTTCGCTGTACAACAAAAGAAAGCATCCAGCATTCATCACACAGCGGTCATGGCAGAAACTGTTCAAGTGGCTGAGGATGTCAGTATTGGCGCTTACAGCGTGATTGGTGACAACAGTCAAATTGGTCAAGGAACTGTGATTCATAATCAAGTATCGATTGGTGATGATGTGAAAATCGGCCGAAACTGTGAAATCAAAGCGGGGGTAAAAATTGAATCAGGTTGCGAAATAGGAGATCGCGTTATTTTACACCCAGGGGCAGTGATTGGTGCTGATGGTTTTGGTCTGGCTCGAGACAAACACAAATGGGTCAAAATTCCACAAACTGGTGTGGTTATTTTGGGTGATGATTGTGAGGTTGGAGCCAACACCACCATAGATTGTGGTGCCATCGAAAATACCGTTTTAGGCAAAGATGTCAAACTGGATAACCAAATACAAATCGGTCACAATGTGGTGATTGGTGATCACACCGTAATTGCCGGTTGTACGGCAGTCGCTGGTTCAGCCAAAATAGGCAAAAATTGTCTGATTGGCGGAGGCGTTGGTATTGTGGGGCACATTGAAATTTGTGATGGGGTGACTGTTCAGGCCATGGCTTTGGTGACCCATTCGATCAAAGAGCCAGGCTCTTACAGTTCTGTTGCTCCTTTGCAGCCCACCAAACAATGGCAACTGGATCAAATAGCCCGGAAAGTGAATCAATTGGAGAAAAAAATAAATGACTGATCAAGAAAAATCCAATCAGGACAAGCAAGTCGGTGTAGAGAAAATCATGGATTTGATTCCACATCGTTATCCTTTTTTGCTGGTGGATAAAGTGTTGGATTATGAGCCAGGAGAATGGATTAAAGCGGTAAAAAATGTCAGTTTCAATGAACCTCAATTTCAAGGACATTTTCCCGGTCATCCTGTAATGCCAGGTGTGATGCTTATCGAAGCGATGGCGCAGGCAGCTGGTGTATTGACCCAATTATCCAGGTCTGGACATGCCAATGATGCATTGTTTTATTTGGTAAAAGTGGACAAAGCCAAGTTTTCACAAATTGTGGTGCCAGGTGATCAGTTAATTTTTGAATGTAAAATCAAAAAAATCATCAAAAACATGACCCTGTATGAAGGTAAAACCACTGTTGATGGTAAGGTGGCGGCCAAAGCTGAATTTTTGTGTGCAGAGAAGAGCAAATGATTCACCCCAGTGCCATTATTGACCCCTCAGCTAGGATTGGCGAAAATGTCAAAATAGGGCCATATTGTATTGTTGAAGGGAATACTGAAATTGGTGATAATTGCGAATTAAAATCACATGTGGTTGTGGCTAATCACACCCGCATCGGCAAAGGCAATAAAATTTATCCGTTCGCTTCCATAGGAGAAGATCCGCAAGACAAAAAATTTGACAACGAACCCACGAAACTGGTGATTGGTGACAACAACACCATCAGGGAATATGTCACCATCAATCGAGGTACAGTTGATGATGAAGGCATTACCCTAATTGGTGATGACAACTGGATCATGGCTTATGTTCACATCGCGCATGATTGTGTCCTGGGAAATCATACCATTTTGGCTAACTGCAGTTCTTTGGCGGGCCATGTACACGTTGATGACTATGCCATTTTGGGTGGCTTTTCTAAAATCCATCAATTTTGTCGTATCGGTGCGCATGCTTTTTCAGCCATGGATACCGGCTTCCAGAAAGATTTGCCACCATTCGTGATGGCACAAGGAAATCCTGCGAAACCGCGAGCCATCAACTTTGAAGGGTTGAAAAGACGAGGTTTTTCCAAAGAGCGCATAGCGGCCATAAAAAAAGCCTACCGCATCCTGTATAAATCAGATTTAAAACTGGAACAGGCAATGGCAGAAATGATACAGCTGGCGAACGAGTCAGATGACGTCAAATTGATGGTGGAATTTATCCAAAAATCCTCCCGCAGCATCATTCGCTGATGCCCCAGGGTGTACTCAAGGTGGCTTTGGTGGCTGGAGAAGCTTCCAGTGACTTGATAGGTGCTAACTTGATCAATGATTTAAAGACCCTCAGTCCTGGTTGTGAAGTGGTGGCTGTGGGTGGAGAAAAAATCAAAGCCACCGGGGTTAAGGTTATTCAGGATAATGAAGCTTTTTCAGTGATGGGTTTGTTCGAAGTATTGAAAGACTTGCCCAGATTGTTGAAGCTTAAAAAACAAATTGTGGCTGATATTGTTTCATTTAATCCCGATGTATTTATTGGTGTGGATTCCCCTGATTTGAATTTTTCAATTGCCAAGAGTCTGAAAAAACACGGTATTTCAGTTGTGCATTATGTCAGTCCATCGGTTTGGGCCTGGCGGCCGAAACGTGTTTTTAAAATGCAACAATTCATTGATTGTCTGCTGACCTTGTTTCCTTTTGAAGTGCCGATTTATCAGGACACCACAATTACTGCTCAATTTGTGGGTCATCCATTGGCCACTCGTATTCCGCTGAAGGTTGACAAACAAATTGCCAAACAAAAGATCGGTGTGTTAGAACAAAAGGTATTGGCTGTGTTGCCTGGTAGCAGAAATCGGGAAATCCGAAAACTGATGCCCTTATTTTGCCAAACCATCAAACAACTGGGTTTGAATGATGAATGGCGCATCATCAGCAGTAATGTCAATCAAGACAAAGTGAATATGGTTCAAAGCATAGCAGCAGAGTATCAATTGGATATTCAGATGGTCGATTCAGCCACCGAATTATTAGAAGCGGCGGATTTTGCTTTGTTGGGTTCTGGCACCGTGGCACTTGAAGCCATGTTGTGCAAAACACCGATGGTGGTGGCTTATAAAATTTCCCCATTAACCTGGTGGTTGGTTAAAACGTTCAAAATGATGAAGTTACCATATTATTCGTTGCCCAATGTGCTGTACGGTGACTTTTTGGTGCCAGAAGTGATGCAAAAGGATTTGACGATAGATAATTTAACCGCAAACTGTCAGCAAGTGATCAATCAACCACAACAAAAACTCATCCAAACCATGACCGCAATTCATCAATCGTTGTTACCTGAATCGGACAATCAAGCCGCATTGGCAGTGTTGGAATTTATCGAACAGCGTAGAGAGAATTCAGCATGTTAATTGCCGGAGTGGATGAAGCTGGAAGAGGCCCGTTGGCAGGGCCGGTGACAGTGGCTGCGGTGATTTTGGAAGAGCCCATTGACGGGCTTGATGATTCCAAAAAACTTTCTGAAAATCAAAGGCTGGCTTTGGTCGCGACCATCAAGGAACAGGCCAAAGCCTGGTCAATTGTGCATATCCCAGTTGATAAAATTGATCAAATCAATATTTTTCAGGCCACCATGCTGGGCATGCAAAAAGCCATCCAACAATTGAATGTTAAACCCGAAAAAGTATTGGTTGATGGTAACAAAACACCAGATTTCGGTATTGCAGCCGAAGCCATAGTTGGCGGCGATGGTAAGGTAGCTGCCATCAGTGCAGCATCAATATTGGCCAAAACCGCTCGTGATGCATTGATGCAACAAATTGATCAAACTTTTCCCCAATATGGTTTTGCCCAACACAAAGGTTATGGCACCAAAGCGCACCTGGAAAGCATTGAGTTGCACGGGCCTTGTGAGCACCACCGCAAAAGCTTTGCACCGGTTAAGCACATGATACAGATGGAGTTGTTGTAAACATGACAGGTTCCTTTGTTCATTTGAACGTGCATACCGAATATTCGATTGTTGATTCAACCATTCGAATTCCGCAGCTTATTGACAAAGTCAAAGCCATGAACATGCCGGCAGTCGCGATTACCGACATGAACAATGTGTTTGCCACCATCAAATTTTTCAATGCGGCCAAAAAAGCGGGCATCAAACCCATCATCGGTGCCGACATCTGGGTCACTGATCCAGAAGATGATTCGCAAGTGTTCGAATTAACATTGTTGTGCCAAAACCGTGAAGGGTATTTAAACCTGAGCCAAATCATTTCTCACGCACAATACCACCGCAATGCCAACCACCAACCTTGTGTATCAGCAGATTATGTCAAAGCCCACAACGAGGGATTAATTGTTTTGGCTGACAGCATGTTCAGCGATGTTGGTTACCACATCAGTAACCAAAAACTGGAGTTGGCGGTGGAGGCCATGGCTGCTTGGAAAAGTGTGTTTGGCGATCGCTATTACGTTGCCATTGCTCAAATTGGTCGCGAACGTGAACAATCGGTTAATTCTGCGGCCATTTATATCGCCGCGCATCAGGAAGTACCGATGGTTGCCACGGGGCGTTGTCGCTTTTTGGAAAATGAGGATTACAATGCCCATGAAGCACGCATTTGTATCAATCGTGGCTATGTATTGGCTGATCCTAAAAGGCCGAAGGAATACACGGCCAATCAGTTTGTGCAATCCACAGAACAAATAACTGCATCATTTCAGCAATTTCCGGCGTTGATCGAAAACAGCTTGGAAATAGCACAGCGCTGTACGCTGGATTTTAACTTCAAGGATTATTACCTGCCTGAATTTCCGATTCCGGAAGGTATGACCATAGACAGCTATTTTGCTCAATTGTGTCGTGACAACCTTAATGAGTTTTTGCAAACTCACGGTCCGGATCCCGATTACACCAAACAGGATTACCATGATCGCCTGGATCATGAAATCAAAGTGATTCTGGACATGGGGTTTCCTGGCTACTTTTTGATTGTTTCTGACTTCATCAGGTGGTCGAAAGACCATCAGATTCCGGTTGGACCAGGGCGTGGTTCCGGGGCGGGTTCGTTGGTGGCTTATGTGTTGAAAATTACCAATTTGGATCCTTTGAAATATGAATTGCTGTTTGAGCGTTTTTTGAACCCTGAACGTATTTCCATGCCGGACTTTGACGTGGATTTCTGTATGGATCGTCGTGATGAAGTGATTGCTTATGTATCCGACACTTATGGCAAGGAAAAAGTCAGCCAGATCATCACCTATGGTTCTATGAATGCCAAAGCAGTGGTTCGTGATGCCGGTCGTGTTTTGGGTTATCCGTATCCGGTGGTGGATGGTATTGCCAAGTTGATTCCCAATGATTTGGGCATCACCCTGACCGAAGCCCTACACAAAGCCCCTGATTTACAACGCTTGTATGATGAAGATGATGAAGCGGCGGAAGTGGTAGATCTGTCATTGAAACTTGAAGGCCTGAAACGCAATGTGGGTAAGCACGCCGGTGGTGTGGTCATTGCCCCCAGCGCCATCAGTGACTT
>JAUHXW010000358.1 GCA_030426705.1 Gammaproteobacteria bacterium | reverse complement strand
TGATCATTCCTAAACAATACGGCGGTTTAGGCTTTTCTGCTTTAGGTCATTCTGCAGTGTTACAAAAAGTCGCTTCAAGAAGTTCAGTGGCAGCTGCCACATTGGCTGTGCCGAATTCTTTGGGGCCCGCTGAATTGTTGCTTGAATATGGTACAGAGGAACAAAAAAATCATTACCTGCCCCGATTGTCACAAGGACTTGAAATTCCTTGTTTTGGCTTGACTGGCCCTTCAGCAGGTTCTGATGCCACCTCAATTCCTGATACCGGCGTAGTCTGTAAAAAGAAAATCAAAGGCAAAGAAGTCCTGGGTATCAACCTGAATTTCGATAAACGATACATCACATTGGCCCCGGTTGCTACGGTGGTGGGTTTGGCCTTTCAAATGATGGATCCTGATAATTTATTGGGAGACAAAAAACAATTGGGCATCACATTGGCCTTGATTCCAAGGGACACCAAGGGCATGGACATTGGTCGTCGTCATTTACCATTGGATGTGATGTTCATGAATGGACCGATTCGCGGCAAAGACGTCTTCATTCCAATGGATTACATCATTGGCGGACAAGATATGATTGGCCATGGTTGGCGCATGTTGGTAGAATGTTTATCGGTCGGTCGAGCCATTTCATTGCCTTCATGTTCAACGGGTGGCGCCAAAATGGTGGCTTTTGCCACCGGTGCTTATGCAAGAATACGCAAACAGTTCAATCTGCCCATTGGTCGTTTTGAAGGTATTGAAGAAGCCTTGTGCCGCATCGCAGGTAAAACCTACACCTGTGCAGCCACTTCAACCATGACAGCTCTGGCTGTTGATCGCGGGGAAAGACCTGCGGTACCATCGGCCATCGCCAAAATGCATACCACCGACATGGCTCGCAGTATGATTTCAGATTCTATGGACATCCATGGTGGTAAAGGCATCATTTTGGGCCCCAGCAATTATCTGGGCAGAGCCTGGATGGGTGCGCCTATCTGGATTACTGTTGAAGGTGCCAATATCCTGACCCGCAGCATGATCATATTTGGGCAAGGTGCAATTCGTTGTCATCCTTACGTATTGAAAGAAATGGAAGCCGCTTACCTTGACGATGCAGACGAATCATTGCGTCAATTTGATAAAGTGTTGTTCCAACACATGGGTTACTCATTCCAAAACGGTGTACGGTCATTCTTCCAGGGCCTTGGCACCTGGCGTTTTGAACGCAGTCCCGGTGATAAATTCACCAAGAAATTCTACTCAAAAATCACCCGTTACAGCGCCGCTTTTGGATTTGCAGCAGATGTATCCATGTTGACCCTGGGCGGTTCTCTGAAGAAACGTGAAAAAACTTCAGCACGCCTGGGTGATGTGTTGAGTCACTTGTATATGGCATCAGCTGTACTGAAACGATACTTGGATCAAGGCGAACAAACCGCAGACCAACCCATTGTTGCCTGGGCCATGCATCATCATTTTTATGAAATTGAACAAGCCCTGAAGATGTTGTCTTACAACTTCCCAAGCAAAGGGGTCGGTATATTCCTGCGTCGAGTAATCTTCCCATTTGGTACGCACGAATTACCACCGGGTGATCGTTTAGGTCACAAGGCTGCCAGCTTGTTGCTGTCACCTAATGAAACCAGACAACGCCTGACTGATGGCATCGACAAAGAAGCTTCAGAACATAATTTTGTCGCCAAGATGAATCATGTGCTGGCCAAAGTAATTGATACTGAGCCGTTAGAAAGACGCATTTTAAAAGCCATTAAAAACGGTGAAATCAACGAAATTGATCCAGCTAAGCAATTGGCTCAAGCGCTGGAAAAAGACATCATCAGTAAAAATGAATTCAACTCTTTGACCAAGGTCAGAAAACAAGTGGCTGAAATTATTGCTGTTGACGATTTTCCTTTTGAAGCTTTTGATCGCAGCAAAGCGCAGTCAGAAGAAGCAAGCAAAGTCGCATAAAAATTAGTTGATCCTAATCTTTGAAGCCTGGCTTTTTAGCCAGGCTTTTTTATTTCTTCAACTTGTGCTTGCAGCTCATCGAGATCATAAACATCCGCCAGTTGAGGGTGGTAATGCGCAAATTTCAGAATAGCGCCCAGTAGGGCAAAGTCAGCCTCATGTGCCTTATTTCTGTGTGCCGCAGCCAATTTATCAGCCATAAGTTGCAAATCCGTATCGACTTTTGCCGCAACTCTTGATTGGCACAGGATGGATTTGCGAAACTGGTGATGCCATTGTTTTTGAGCCTTGGTGCCATACACCAGACGTGATTTAACCATGGCAGCATGTTCCCAGGTCCAGGCTTCTGTTTGTTGATAATGTTCAAATTCCACTTGGGTGGTAATTAACGGCCCGGATTGACCATTGGGGCGTAGCTGCAGATCAATTTCATACAACAAACCATGGTACATCTGACTGTTCAAATGGTGCATGATGCGCTTGATCCACCGGTGTAAAAACACCCGGTCATCAGGTGAAATAAGCTGGCTATCTAACACAAAAACCAAGTCCAGATCTGAAGTTATTTTCATGCCACGAACCGCCATTGAACCATAAGCAATGACCATCAAATCTCTGGGACTAATGCTCACATCAGTAAGTTTTGCCTTGATTTCTTTATGGCTGAATTTAACCACCTGATTCAAAATAAATTCGGCCAAACCTGTTAACTGTTGTTTGAATTCGCTGACAGAAATTTCTCCGGCTTGGTAGAACCGCATGAGATTAAACTGATGGATTAATTTGAAATATCTGAGTTGCTCCATCCATAGTTCCACCTCAGTTTCTTTAGCGATTAATGAATGCCAATCTTGGCGTAGATGTTCCGTGCTTAATGCTCGGTAAGGCTGATATTCAAACAACTGTTCAAACAGCACCGGATAACGAATCAAAACATCCTTAAAATACGAATCTTGC
>JAUHXW010000357.1 GCA_030426705.1 Gammaproteobacteria bacterium | reverse complement strand
TGTTATGCCTTTTTGATGATCGGCTTTCAAGAGTCCAACTTGTTGAACATCAGTGTTAATCCGAAATTCCAGCGACAATCCATAGCCTCTCAACTGTTGCATCGATTGTTACTTATCAGCCGCATCAACCATGCCAAACACATGTGGTTGGAAGTCCGTGAAAGCAATGAAGCCGCTATCCAGCTGTATAAAAAACATGGATTTGAGCGTATTGGTCTGCGTAAAAACTATTACCAATACCATGACAATTGCGGAAAAAAAATCAAAGAACATGCCATTTTGATGAGTCGCCCTGTCAATAGCTAAATCACTCAGATCGGTTTCAAATTCTGATAATTTTTTCTGGTAGAGTATCTGAGTTTTTTGATACAATAATTTGCTATTTAAACTCAAATATGGAGGGGATACATGAAAATTAAATCAAGCTCACCTGCAATCAAACGCTCCCGCTTATTTTCGGGACTGATGGTTGCGATGGGTGGCGTGGCCAATGCTGCGACTATTGAAGTCGATGACAACACCTGTGATTTGGTGGATGCTATCGAAGCAGCCAATACTGATTTAGCGGTCAACGGCTGTACCGCAGGCAGTGGTGATGATATCATCAGATTAGTCAAAAGCTCTGGAAGTGGCAACCAAAAACCTACCCATCGACTGAGTGTACAACATGTACCTTCTGCCTATATTGGGGGTACTTATGTTGGCACACCCATCATCAATACACACATCACCATCGAAGGCGAGGGGCAACAAATTACAGCCGAACCGGATCCAGATCCTTTCAGGGCTTTTGAGGTTGTTCCAAGTGGCACGCTCATACTGAATAACGTCACCATCAATGGAGGTAATGATGGCATAGGGCTTGGCAGCGGTGTCCTTAACTTTGCTGGCAACCTTGAAATTAACCAATCGACTTTATATGGAAACAATGGGGCAGTTGCTTCCTTATATGGCACCACAACTATTAATCAGTCAATTCTGGTCAGCAACTTCACTGGCAGTTACAGTTACCCTTCAGCAGCTTTTATTTATGGCTCGGTTTTTAATATGAGCAACAGCAGTGTTATCAACAACAGACTGGCTAATTTTCCACCACTGTTAGGAGATGAACCTAAATCACTTAAACAACTGAAAGGCATGCCAGGTATTCCACCCGCCACCATGCAACTGATGGACTCTGAATCAACCTTGGTGAACAGCACCATCAGTGGTAATGGACACCTGATTGGTGGATTGGCTGCAGGAGAAGACACTCCACCACTTCCAGTCATTGAGCGTTTAAAGAGAACCGCTCCCAAACAACATAAAGGAGGAGGCCCAACTGTCGGAACGACACTGAGCCACTTAACAGTCTCAAATAACAAAGGACAAGCAGGCGGTCTATTCTTATCTCCAGGTCACCAGGTTACCTTGGAAGGCAACATCATCAGTGGCAACAAAAGCATTTTGCTCGCGGACTATGCCAATGGGTATGTAGCCGATGCAACTTATGTCACCACAAATGCCCATAATTTTGTGGGAGAAAATGGCCAAGCAGGCTTTATGGGACTACCCTTAGGAGCCAGCGACGTGGTATTCAGCAATGCAGCTGAATACAACCTCTATCCATTGAACCGTTCAAATAACACTTTTATTCATCCTTTGAAACATGGCAGTGCTGCGATAGATGGGCTCACCAAATCATGTTACCAGGGTTTGTTCATTGACCAGGAAGGCAAAGGTCGCGGTATTGATGGTGACAGCAATGGCAGCTTTGTTTGTGATGCCGGTGCCTTTGAGCATTCCTTACCAATAGATGTCAGCGGTCCTTGTACATTACACAATGCACTGATTTCGGCCAACAATGACGGCAGTATTGGTGGCTGTCAACCAGGCAATGGTCATGACATCATCAACCTGCCTGAAAACAGCACTGTAACCGGTACCGCGATTGTCGATGCATATGGTTTTAATGGTTACACTTTTGGTTCAGGACTTCCCGTCATCAGAAGTGGTGTGGTCATCAATGGTCATGGTTCAACCATAGAGCGAGACATCAGTTCCCCAGAAAATTTCAATATGCTGGCAGTTGCTGATGAAAACGGTTTGATTTTAAATGATACCATTGTCAGTGGCGCCAATGATGGCCTGGCTGCTGTGGCTTCCTGGTATGGCAGTGAAGTACAACTGTTTAATTCAACCATCAGCAACAATGGAGTTTCGGGGTTATTGTCTATTGTGAACCACAACAGTGGTATTCACTATTCGAGCATCATCAATAACAATAATAGCCTGTCATCTTTTTACACTCTGGCCTCAGGTGTAGTAGGTTTACTCAGTCATAATTTTCAACTCAAAAATAACCTGATAGCCAATAATGTAGCTGATTATGGTTTAGGTGCAACTCAGTTAAGTGGAAGTCAAAACCTGGTGGTTAGTAACAACACCATCAGTGGTAACTCAGGTGCTCAAATAGGCGGCTTGGTTCTGCAACAAAATACCGCTTTGATCACCCACAACACCATCAAGAAAAAATTGCCCTTCAGGTAAAAAAGATTGTAGCAAGAAAAAACCTAACACTGTCTCACCCAGATAATCTTTTTGATCTTCTGAGAGTTCATCAAAAGAATTTACTTCAAATATTTCCAAAAAATCTTCTGTCAAGGCATCTAAATGCTCATCATAGCCGACATCTCCTTTGGCTGGAGGAGTAAAAATACCTGATAAAAGCATGTTTGCTTCTGTTTGTTTTAATCCCAACTTATTTTTACTGACAGCAAAAGAAAGACTCTTTTTATCTTTTTCTTCATATAAATTAAAGGCTTACTATTACGGTTCATACGGTTATCCAGCTTATGGTTATGGCTTAGGCTATAGCTATGGTGGCTATGGTGCTTACGGATGGTACTAAACTGTATAGAGACTATATTAAGCTGTGCA
>JAUHXW010000028.1 GCA_030426705.1 Gammaproteobacteria bacterium | reverse complement strand
TATATTGAAATTGATTTTTGGCTAAAAAACACAAGACCCGCAGAACGTGGGTCTTGCTAAAGTTTCCTGATCAGAGCTACCCGTTGCAATGTCTTCCCCCACACAACAACGGGTATTCCGGAAGAAAGATTTTCAATATTGATTTCCCCAAATCAACTTTAAATCTCATTGAGTAGTCTATTAGAGTTCATTGCTTGATTCTGGGTCATTGAGAAAAAGAATTAAAAATAAGCTGATTAAGGCGGAAAATGCAACCCAATACGCCGTTATTGGCAAACTTTCCAACAATGAGCAGATTATTTTTAAACTTTTTATCTTGATTCACGAATCAAGCAATGAACTCTATTACTCATAATGACTTGCGCCATTACCCTATAAAGCGTAATTCAGGGGAATTTCCATCAAAAAGAATCAATAAATTTATAAATTATAGATTTTTGGTCGAATTTATTGGCTTCAGAGACCTTTGTTCTGTTGGGTGGGTTGTTTCATTCGAGGTTAAATCCTAACGGCTTATCAACAACAGCTTCGTGAATTAAATAGCCCATTTCATTCAGCAAATTGACATACTTTGGGTGGTCCTTGCTGTATATTTTTTCAGCCACTGCTTTGGCCTCTAAAAAAACAGCTTCAGCTTCATCTTTCCTGTTTTCCTCATTCAAAAGAGCGGCTTTATTCATCAGCCTGGCAAAATAGGAAGGTGAATTCTTACCGCCTTCTTGCATGCTTGTATGAAACAAAGATTTTTCCAAATAAGCAAGTGCCAGGGTGTTACTTTTACTCACCTCTGATAAATCTTCATAAAGTAAACCCATAAGGGTATGGTCTGCTAAGGAATGTTGTTTCAGCAAGTCAATTGATTGGGTCAATTTGATAGTGGCTTCTTCTGTTCTACCCAGGTTGTTCATAACATTGACCATCCTGTGTTGATGCCAAACCACATCGACAGGATGGGTTAATTGATGGCTTATATTTTCTGCTTGCAACATGTAGCTATTTGCTGCGTCATAATCTTTAGTCTCACAAGTAGCTACCGCCAATTCACCCAAACTTTCGATTTTTCCCAGCAAATCATTGGTGTCTTCAAAAATAGATAAGGCACTTGAATAATTGTCTACAGCTTTTTCGTGGTTCCCTAGATGCTTTTGAATTCTGCCCATTTGCAACAACAAATTGGCACTGACCACAGTCTTTTCTTGTGGCCCATTGGTCAGCTGTTTTTCAGCACTTTCAAGGACTTCATTCAAAAAAGTATCATCATCCTGCCTAACTAATAGTGATGCAGACATCAAAATGTTGACTAAAAAATCATTGGTTTTCTGGGAAATGGCTTTTTGTTGCTCAACTTCTTTTATGGCGATTGCAACTTTGTCTTTTTGTAAATTGATTTCTTTTTGGTATTGATATTGAATGATGGGTAAAGCAACCATGAAAACCAATAAGGCCAGCGACGTCAGGGTGACTATTGAGTTTCTATAGACAAATTTTTTAACGTGATAGGACCAATTGTCACCTGCCGCTATTAATGATTGACCTCTCTGAAAATTTTTCACGTCTTTGGCCATCATGACGACACTGTTGTATCGCCGATTCGGCTCTTTTCGGATGGCCATCATTACCAGGTTGTCCAAATCTCCCTGTAAATCCCTGGCCCCATAACTCCTGCTCAACTCAATTGTTTTAATAACTTCACTGGGCAGCAAAGGCGTACTTTCAGTAATTTCCTTGATAACTTCGGTTGGAATGCTGGTATTCACCGCTTGCGCCCGTATTCCAGTCAGTATTTCATACAAAAGCAAACCCAATCCGTATACATCAGTCGCTGTAGAAATGGGTTTGCCAGTTACCTGTTCAGGGCTGGAATATGCCAATGTCATCATGGGCAAGGTCTGCACACCCATGTTTTCCTGGCTCATGAATTGAGCAATACCAAAATCAAGTAATTTGACCACGCCATCCAAAGTGACATAAATATTTGAGGGTTTGATATCCCGATGAATGATCGAATGCGAATGCGCATAGCTCACTGCATCACAAATTTGACTGAAACAATCGAGGTATTGATTCAATGTGAATTTTTTAAGTAAGCCATATTCCAAAAGCGGTAAGCCTTCAACATATTCAAGCACCATATAGGGCCGGTTTTCACCCAGCTCCCCGCCGTCAAGTAACTGTGCAATGTTGGGGTGTTTTAAAGTTGCCAACAATGCCCTTTCACTGTGGAATCTCTTCAGGTCCTTTTGATCATGCAAAGGTTTTAAGAACTTGATGGCTACCTGATGTCTGAATTCTCCATCTGACCTTTCCGCCAACCAAACTTCAGCTTGCCCACCCTCTCCAATCGGTTTTATCAGTTGGTAAGCACCAATTTTTAAATTGGCCTTAAGCGGTTTTACATCCAGACTTACTTGAACAGATTCTATAACCTTTTGAGTCAGTTCAATTTCAGAACCTGTTATTCTTAACAGTTTTGAGACATGTTGTTTGACACTGCTGGGAACGTTTGCATTGGCAATAAATTCTAATTGTTGCACCTCATTCAGCTCAAGACACTCATCAAATAACTTTCTAATTTGTTGTCCACGATTTTGTTGATGAAAGTCCATAGCTATTTAGCTTGTTCACTCAGAAAATGGGTGATTTGAGCTTTGGCAAAACGAATGTCGCGCTCCAATGTAGGAACGGAAATGTTCAATAGTTTGGCGGCTGATTCTCGGTCAATATCGGTGAAATAAAATAAGTCAATGGCTTTGGCTGCCCTTTCATCCAATGAAGCCAAATCATCTATGGCATCATTGATTAATGAAAAATCTGTCATGATGTTGCCATTGATGCCAAGCGCATCAGTGTAGACTACGCGGTTTTGGTCACCGCCCCTTTTTTTGGCATTATATTGTCGGCCATAATCGACCAACAAACGCCTCATTTGCTTAGCCAAAATGAAAACATAATGCTCTTTTTCAGCTGTAATGCTGGTAGATGGCTTGATTTTCAAAAAAGCTTCATGAACCAAATCTGTTGGTGAAAGTGTATGGTTGTCTCTTTCCTGTGACATCAACTTATTGGCAATGACTTTAAGTTGATTATAGATTTCTAAATCCAGCTGATTTTTCATGTAACAGGCATTGATAAGCAATAACAGTTATTCTAGTGTACTGCCCTAAACATGGCCAGGCAATAAGCGAATCGTGAAATAGTCCTGTGAGGGCGTAATCGCTAGGGCATGACTAAATTTATTTAGGCTGATTGATTAATTTTTATCTTTTTTCAACCGTTTAGAATTTCGTAACGCTTCTCTGAGCAAAAATTCTATTTGCGCATTGACGCTTCGCAAATCATCGGCAGCCCATTGCTGGACTGCCGATAATATTTCCTCATTGATTCTGAGTGGAAAAGATTTTTTCTTAGCCATCTCAATATAAACTGCCGGAATTCACCACAGGTTGGGCATTTTCCTCACCACACAACACCACCAATAAATTACTGACCATTGCCGCTTTGCGTTCGTCATCCAGATCTATGATTCGTTTGGCACTTAATTGCTCAAGCGCAATTTCAACCATACCTACAGCACCTTCAACAATTTGCGTACGGGCAGCAACAATCGCTTGTGCTTGTTGTCTTTTTAACATCGAAGCCGCAATTTCCTGTGCATAAGCCAAATGAGATATCCGCGCCTCAATCACTTCTACACCCGCTTTGGTTAATCGATCCTGCACTTCTTTTTGTAGCAAGTTGGCAATTTCCTGAGGATCCGAGCGCAAAGTGATTTTTTCATCATTGTGTGATTCATAAGGATGAGCCGTGGCCAAATTACGGAGTGCTGCTTCAGTTTGAATATGAACAAAGGATTCATAGTCATCCACTTCAAAAATCGCCTCGGCTGTATCCACCACTTTCCAAACCACCACAGTGGCTATTTCTATGGGGTTACCAGCACTGTCATTAACCTTAAGCTTACCGCTTTCAAAGTTTCTGACCCGTAAGGATACTGCCTTTTTGCCATAAAAAGGGTTGGCCCAACGCAAACCGGGTTCACTGGCTGTACCCACATATTTACCAAACAGCTGTAAAACTTTTGACTCATTGGGGTTGACCATAAACAATCCCACAAACATCACAATAATGACTGGTATTAATGCAATACAAACAATCATCAAAGGAACCACTCGATTTTTACCTGCAAATATAATCAGTCCTATATCTACTATCAGCAACAAAATAAAAAGCAACAACATGGGAATGCCTTTTTTGGCTTGAATTCTTTTCTCGGTAATCATAAACATCTCCTAATACATATCAATATGATATCATTATGTATCAGGCAATTCAATTTATACAGTGTCAGAAGTCATGACCTCAATAGGATAGCTTTGAAGAATCAACATTAAAGGGAAGGTATTACTTTGAAATGGTGCCGACACGAGGAGTCGAACCCCGGACCTACTGATTACAAGTCAGTTGCTCTACCAACTGAGCTATGTCGGCACTGTAGTTGGTACTCGCTTGAAACGAGGATGCGAAGTATAGACAAAAAAAATTCATTGTTCAAACTTTTTTTCATAAATAAACTGGATTTTCGACAGCTCTGGGTTGGTTTGGTGTCTTCTCATTTGTGGTGTTTCTTGCGATAATGGCGCTTTGAATTCAAAACTTCTTTAATGACACCACTTACTTTAACCATGCTGGGCATGGAAAAATTGAATGACAACACGGTCAACATAAATTTTAAAGTTGATTCAGAACAGCCCTTTGTCATCATTGCAGGTCAATTTTTGCGATTACATTTTACTCAGGATGATGGGTTCGAGACATTTCGCAGTTATTCAGTGGCCAATATCTTCCCTGAAGAAAAAGCTGAAATTGATGAAGTTTCTATTGCTGTCTCCTGGGTTCCTGGCGGACTGGCGACTGAGAAATTATCGAACATGCAAGCAGGTGAACAGTTACAAGCAACCGGGCCCTATGGTCGTTTTTGTTTGTTACCCGATCGCCATGAACGGTATTTCTTGATTGCAACCGGTACGGGCGTGACGCCTTACCGTGCCATGCTCAAGGAAATTGAGCTCAGACTACAAGCGGGTTCTCAGTTTTATGTGGTGATGGGTGCACAGGATGAAAGTGGCTTGTTGTATGAAGCAGATTTTGTCGCCCTGGAACAACAATACGATCATTTTCATTACATTCCCTGTCTGTCTCGAAAACAAAGAGCGCAAGCAGGTCCCAATGACCAGTCTGGTTATGTGCAAAGCTATTTGGCACAGCATGATTTCGACCCAGAGGACGACATTGCCTATTTATGTGGGAATCCTGATATGGTGGATGAAGCCTTTAAGTTACTCAAAGAAAAGGGCTTACCTGTACCTTTGATTAAAAGAGAAAAATACATCAGCCCAGCGCCGAGAAAAAAATAACATGACCATTGGTACATGATTAATTTTCTCAGCTTGAACTACAATTATTTAAGTTAAACAGCCTATTTCCTTATGAAAAAAATCTTATTCACCACTGTGCTGTGCTTTGCCTTGGTCAATGTCCACGCACAGCAAGTTGAACTCAGCCCTTGCTTTATTGGAGCAGAAGGCTCCGGTGTCAGTACCAAGGCTCAATGCGGTAAACTTCAAGTGCCTGAAAACCGTGAGCAATCGGACAAGACCATTGAATTGAACATCGCGGTGCTTAAATCCACTTCGAATGAACGATTGAATGATCCACTGTTGTTACTTGCAGGAGGTCCTGGCCAAGGTGCGGTGGATACTTTTGCCAGTACTGTCAAGGCGTTCAAAGGGATGATTCCACTTCGTGATATTGTATTGGTTGATCAGAGAGGTACTGGTGACTCGAATCCTTTGCGTTGTGAAATTAATCCTGAAGAATTTGAGGCGCTCAGTGATTTGTCTTCAGATGCCTGGAAACAGTGGACTGCTGATTGCCATAAAAGTTTGAATGCTGACACCCGTTTTTATACCACCACTGATGCCATCCATGATTTGGAAGCTGTGCGAGAAGCATTGGGCATTGAGCAGTGGAATTTATACGGAGGCTCATACGGTACAAGAAAAGCATTGACCTATATGAAAATGTATCCCGAGGCCATTCGCTCTGTGATTTTGGATGCCGTGGTGCCACAGGAACAGGCATTGGGTGTTGAGCATGAAGCTAATTTGCGCAGCACATTGGAAAGAATCTTTGCTTTGTGTGAAAAAGACCAAGATTGCCAGGCTGCATTTGGTGATGCTGAACAGCAAATGTGGAAATTCCTGGATAAACTGAAAGAAGCGCCCATCACTTTGCGTTTACCTAACCCATCTACAGGCGAGTATGAAGAGGTGGAGATGACCCGTGAATTCGCAGTCATTGCTTTGCGCATGTTTGCTTATTCACCTGAGTCCATGGGCATGATACCTTTGATGGTTTCATTGGCCAATCATGGGCAGCCAGAAACCATGGCAGCACAGGCTTATATGTTGATGGAAAACCTCAATCAGGGATTGAACAATGCTTTGGAAATTTCAGTTTCCTGTGCAGAAGATGTGCCGTTTATGCCGACAGAAACCAACACCAACAATTCTTTGTTTGGTGACAATCTGTTTGAGTTAATGCATGCACGTTGTGAATTGTGGGATTCGATTGCAGTCGATGCAACATTCAAGGAACCAGTTGCCTCTGATATCCCAACATTGCTGTTATCGGGTGAATATGATCCGGTTACCCCACCTGAAAATGCCGAACAAGTGATGAAAACCTTAAGCAATGCCCAACATTTGGTCGCCAAAGGGCAAGGACACATTGTTGGTACGCGTGGCTGTATGCCCAAAATATTGGCTGCATTCATCAAAAACCCTGAAGCTGAGCTCGACACTGAATGCTTGAAAGACTTCAGGGACTTTTCTTTTTTCATCAACATGAATGGGCCAAAAGAATGATACAAGTAAACAAAATAAGTAAATCCTTTGGCGAAGTTCAAGCCGTTAAAGAAGTCAGCCTGGTTGCTGAGGATGGCAAAATAACCGCCTTGCTGGGAGCCAATGGTGCAGGTAAAACCACTTCAATGCGCATGATTTATGCCTTGATTAAACCCGAAACTGGATTGGTCACTGTTGATGGCATCAATTCAACCGAAAACCCTATTGCAGCCAGAGCGCAAATGGGCGTACTTCCGGATGCCAGAGGGCTTTACAAAAGACTGACAGCACGGGAAAACATGGCGTATTTTGGCCGCTTACAGGGCATGAATGAAGCAGACATAAAAAAACGGTCTGATGAATTGATTGATCGATTGGGTATGGAAAAATTTGCTGACCGACAAACTGATGGTTTTTCTCAAGGCCAAAGGGTTAAGGTTGCCATCGCTCGCGCCATCATTCATGACCCACAAAACATCCTGCTAGACGAGCCGACCAATGGTCTCGATGTGATGAGCACGCGAGCCATCAGGGCTTTTCTGAAAGAGGAAAAAGCCCGTGGCAAATGCGTGTTGTTTTCTTCGCATGTGATGCAAGAAGTTTCTGCCGTTTGTGATGAAATCACAGTGATTGATGCAGGAGTGGTACGAGCGACCGGCACAGAAGCAGAATTATTGACCATGACTGGTGAAGATAATCTGGAAAATGCCTTTGTTAACCTGGTAACCCAAGGAGGTGCACAATGATCAGTCGTGCTTTTAAAGTCGTGTTCTTCAAGGAAGTGATGGAAAATTTGCGTGACAAACGCACAGTCATGTCATCGCTGATTATGGGGGCTGTGTTAGGACCATTGATGATGCTGGGGCTGCTGCATATGACCACCAAAGTCACCAAAGGCAAAGCCGATGAACAGCTTGAATTGCCCGTGATTAATATGGAAGGTGCTCAGAACCTTGAAAAACATTTACTCAGCCAGGGCGTAAAAATAGTTAAGCTGGGTGATAAGTCACCGGAACAAGCCATCAAAGATAAAGATCACGAAGTGATATTGGAAATTGATGAAGGTTATGCGGACGCATTCAGTCAGGGCATGCCAGCTAAAGTGAAACTTTATTATGACGGTTCGGCGAAGGGCAGTGGTCGGATTCCAGTACAAAAAGCTCGCAGTCTTATCAACGCTTACTCTGCTCAAATAGGCAACATGCGATTGCTGTTACGTGGCATCTCACCTAATATTACCAAAGTAGTCTCTATTGAGAGTCATGACCAGGCATCGACCCAGTCTAAAGGCGCACAAATGTTGATGTTTTTGCCTTATTTTCTGATTTTGATTTTGTTTTCAGGCAGCATGTACCTGGCGATTGACACCACAGCGGGGGAAAAGGAACGCAAATCACTGGAACCGTTGTTTTTAAACCCTGTCAGCAGAACAGATATTTTGTCTGGCAAATTGGCTGCCACCATCACTTTTGGTTTGATAACCTTGATAGTAACTATCATCATGTTCAAAATCACCATTCCTTTTTACCCTACCAAGAGAATGGGCGTTTCCATCGATTTGGGTTTGTATGAGCTGTTTGTGATGTTCCTGGCGTTGTTTCCTTTGGCAGTGCTGGCCAGTGCCATTCAAACCATCATTGCCTCTTTCAGTAAAACCTTTAAAGAAGCACAAACCTATGTTGGTCTGTTGATATTGATTCCAATGATCCCCAGTTTAATCCTGATGTTTTTATCGGTTAAGGAAAAATTGTGGATGATGGCCATCCCCATTTTGAATCAAAACCTCATCATCAACCAGGTTATGCGGGGTGAAGACCCGGGTGTGGCAGCCATTTTGGTGACCATATTCAGTACCCTATTACTTGGTTTGGCACTTGCATGGATTGCTGTGAGGTTGTATAACAAAGAAAGTATGTTATTTGCGGAATGATTATGAACAAATACATGATGTTTGTGAGTCTGGTTTTTCTGAGCCTGTGCTGTCTTGCTGAGGAAAAAAAGAAAATCTATAAATACACCGATGAAAATGGGGTAACCCATTACAGCGAAACCAAACCCAATGAGAACTACGAAGAAGCTGATTTACCGGCTTTATCGATAGTCCCATCAGCTCCCGTTAAGGCAACCACAGACAACAATGGGGAGTCGATTACCGAAGCAGATGATCCAAGTAAAGTTGTCAATTTTGAGATTGTTTCACCTGGCGACGAACAAAACCTTTGGGGCACAGGTCTGAAATTGACCGCCAAGGTCACACCACTGACTGAAGCACAACAACAAATTTTTCAGGTTCAGTTTGTGTTGGACGGCAAAAAGCAAAAGCCCAGCAATCAAACCACCCAGGTTTTTGAAAATGTTTATCGGGGTGAACACCGCCTGCAGGCCAATTTATTGAATAAATTCACACAGAAAGTGGTTAAAAAATCCAAAGAAATTACTTTTTTCATGCACCAAAACACAAAAAAGTAAATCAGGTCGGTTCCAGAGCCAACAGGACTCGGCCTGAACGACAACGTTGAAGCAATAAGCAATTGGTTTTTTCAAAATGGCCAGAACCTTTACACCTTGTTGTACGAAAGTTATAATAGTTGAAACATCAACACCCAGCAGCAATCATGTTTAAACTTTTCGGGTTGACACCACTGATCTTGTTAAGCCAATTAACTTTGGCCAATGACCTCTCACAACCGCATGAGCTTTGGAATCAAAACAAGCACAAAACCATCTCAACATTACCACACATGCCTGTTTCAAAACTCAGCAGTGAAAAAAGGGTGGTGCAAATCGATAACTTTGTCAGTTATCAAGTCAACGTCAACGCTTCAGGTCAGAATATCTTACGGGATGCAGCCAACGAGCCTTCTATTGCTGTTAATCCCCTGAATCCTCAGCAAATTGTCATCGGATGGCGACAGTTCAACAGCATCAACAGTAATTTCCGTGAAGCGGGACTGGCTTATTCACATGATGGGGGCAAAACCTGGCACAACATAGGACCACTAGAACCTGGTGTTTTTCGGAGTGACCCAGTTTTGGCAACTGATGCAGATGGTGTCTTCTTTTATCAAAGTTTGGCAGTCGTGGACAGCAATGGACAACCTGGCATACAAAGTGATGATGATTTTCGTGTGGATCAATGGCGCTCTATTGACGGTGGCATCACCTGGATTGATAAAGTCAATGCCATTGGTGGTGATAAAAGCTGGTATGCCATTGATCAATCAGACAGCAACCGGCGTGGCAATGTCTATGCTGTTTGGAATTTGGCCGGTAACAACCACTATCCAAACAGTTTCAATTATTCAGTCGACAACGGTATGAGCTATTCAACACCCATAGAGATACCCAAATCACCGGTTTATGGAACGGTCGCCATAGGTTTTGATGGAGAAGTTTATATGGCCGGCTTGTATGGAGATGGCTTTACCTATGGAGATCTGAACCTCATCAAAACCAACAACCCTTTATCTCAGATGTTTCCCGATTTCGTTCAGGTTACCCCGCTTAATTTGGGCGGACCCATGCGAACAGGTGCCATCAACCCTGAAGGCTTATTGGGTCAGGTTTGGGTAGCTACAGATCAATCTGAACGTCACACACGTGGCAATGTATATGTGGCCAGCTCGATTGATAAGTTTGGCCCAGACCCATTGGATGTTCATTTCATACGCAGCACAGACGGGGGCAATACTTTTCAACACCCTAAAACCATCAATACTGATGGTAGTACAGCTGACTGGCAATGGTTTGCTACCATGGGTGTGGCACCTAACGGGCGAATCGACATTGTTTGGCTTGACACCCGAAATGCGCCTCTGACTAATCCCAACCGCACAACTTCAGAATTGTTTTACAGTTATTCTTACGATGGCGGCATCACTTTTTCCAAGAATCAGGTGATAGCACCAACTTTTTATCATGGTCTTGGTTATCCAGTGCAAAGAAAAATGGGTGACTACATTGATATCGTTTCCGATAACCTGGGTGCTCATGTGGCTTTCTCCGCGACTTACACCGGTGGTCAGGATGTGTACTATATCCATGCGAAACCAGCTGTTTTTGAAGAAAACCCTTATTTCCCCAGCCATGAAATGGATGGCGTATGGCACAACCCTGCTATTCCTAGACAAGGCATTTTGAGCAAAACACTGGTGCAAAATGTGGGCAGCGATCAACCAAGGTTGATTAATTTTGAAGCTGTATTCACAGAAACACCGGATGGCAGGCCAACCTGGTTTGTTTTACAGGAAGTTCACCCCATGGATGGTGACCAAATTGAATTTGTTATTCTGTATCCAACAGGCGACTTGAGCTCAGAAGGAGTGGCTTTGCGTCCCATTGGTATAGCAACCAAGTCAAGGGTGTATGATGATGAGGGAGAGCTGACTAAAAATCAACTGCATTATAGTTTTGACATGACTGATGATGCCATTGATACCATTACAGATTCCAGCTCAGCTCACTTGTACCAACAAAGTTATTATCAAAACAACCCCTTTTATACCACCCAAAAAGAAGTGCTGCTCGAACCTATCATGGCCACAGAACAACCAAAAGAAGCATTGTGCACTCAACCCAATTTGATGTTTGAAAATAGCTCAGAGAAAGCCGAAGGCAGGGTGCCCATAGTTTTTCAAACAAATGCAGAAACTAACTGGTTTGTGGCTGACTTTACCTACCAGAAAACCATAAATGAAGATGGTGTTGAAAGCTTGGTGCTTGATGAAAACCAGCTGGCGCAACCAGCGTGGCAAGTGATGAATCTAAAATCTGGCAATTTAGGGGATGAGGACGCTGTCATCAATGACATTTACCGCCCTAATGGCGGCAATGGTTTTTTCAACGAATCAGAAATAGATCCTGGTGTGAGTTTAAGCGGTACTGAAACCATGACATTCTTAGATGACTTTCAGATTCACAGCGTTAACAGTGAGGGTGTGGAAGAAACGTTTTCTGCCGTGGCTTTTAACAGTTATTGTGGTGATTTCAGATAAGAAAAGCCAGCAATAAGTGAACCTGAATATACCATCAGTCCGGATATACCCACAGAAAAGTATTCCAATAACTTTACCCCTAAATGTTTTTTCGAAAAACTTGTCTTCGAATATTGCTCTAAATCTCTCAAACCATAGCTATTGCTATGCTTTTCGAGATGTTAGAACAATCTTCTTTGCCAATTTTATTCAGCTCTTCCTTGAGCTTCACCCCTCCGGGGCTTACGTTAAATTTTTTTCCGGAAAAAATTTTTCCCGAAAATTCCATTTACTGACGATATATTCAGGTTAAGATACCGCTATTTGACCCAAGCAGATATCAACCATGAGAACTTCGGCTTTTCATTTAGTCACCAGAAAAGAAACTCCACAAGACGCAGAAATAATTTCACATCAATTGATGATTCGGGCCGGCCTGATTCGTAAATTGGGCGCAGGACTGTATACCTGGGCACCTTTGGGCTTACGCGTTTTACAAAAAATTGAAAACATCATCCGGGAAGAAATGAATGCAGCGGGTGCGCTGGAAATGCTGATGCCAGCTGTTCAACCCAAAGAACTGTGGGAAGAAACGGGTCGCATTGATGATTTTGGTGGCCAATTGTTAGCCATTCATGATCGTGCTGAGCGAGACTACTTTTTTGGGCCAACCCATGAAGAAGTGATCACTGATTTTGTGCGCAATGAAATCAATTCCTACAAGCAATTACCGATTAATTTTTACCAGATTCAAACCAAATTCCGCGATGAAATCAGACCGCGCTTTGGGGTGATGCGCTCTCGCGAGTTCATCATGAAAGATGCTTATTCTTTTCATATGTCACATGAATCGCTGGTTGAAACCTATGAGGCCATGAAACAGGCTTATACCAACATCATCTCCAGGATTGGTCTGGATTTTCGTTGTGTTTTGGCCGATTCAGGTGCCATCGGTGGTTCTGGATCACAAGAGTTTCATGTAATCGCTGACTCGGGAGAAGATGCCATCATGTACTCAGACAGTGGCGACTATGCTGCCAACATTGAAAAATGTGAAGCCGTTGGTTTAATTGCAGAACGCCAAGCACCAGGCGCCGAATTGTCAAAAGTACACACACCTGAACAAAAAACCATCGAAGAAGTGGCCAACTTCCTGAATGTGGACAAAACCCAAACGGTAAAAACTTTGTTGGTTGAAGGTGTAGAACAGCCTGTGGCATTGGTGGTTCGCGGTGACCATAACCTCAATGAAGTCAAAGCGTCTAATCTACTAGCCGTGGCATCGCCTTTGCGTATGTTGAATGATGATGAAATCAAAGCGGTGGCAAATTGCGATGCGGGATCGATTGGTGTGAAGGATTTAGCCTGTCACATCATCGTTGACCGCACAGTGGCCAATATGAGTGATTTTGTTTGTGGTGCCAATGATTCCGGCTACCATTTAACTGGTGTCAACTGGGAAAGAGATGCACAGTTTCATGAAGTTCAGGACATACGTGATGCTCAGGTGGGTGACCCAAGCCCTGATGGTGTAGGCACTTTACAACAGGCTCGAGGCATTGAAGTTGGACATATTTTCCAACTCGGTAATAAGTACTCCAAAGCCATGAATGCAGTGGTACTGAATGAACAAGGAAAATCACAAGCCATGGAAATGGGCTGTTATGGTATGGGCGTGACCCGTATGGTGGCTGCAGCGATTGAACAAAACCATGATGACAAAGGCATCATTTGGCCATCCAACATTGCACCATTCACCGTAGCCATATTGCCAATGAATTATCAAAAATCTGAACGGGTTCGCCGAGCCGCTGATGAACTGTATGAAACCTTATTAGCGCAAGGCGTTGAAGTGATTTTAGATGATCGCAAAGTCAGACCTGGGTTTATGATGTCTGATTTTGAATTACTTGGCATCCCTCACCAGGTGATCATCGGTGACCGCGCCCTTGACGAAAATGAAGTTGAATATCGCAACAGAATTGACATGGAATCAAAGCGAATCAACCGTGATACAATGGCATCATTCCTGGTAGATCAACTGAAGGCATGAGCAAAAAAGTCAGAAACTCCTTAAAAGACTCGGCATTGTTTTTAAAACATGCCATCAAGTCACCGATGCAGGTGGCTTATTTCATGCCATCATCTCCCTGGCTGATTGAACAAGTCGCCAAATCAGCGCACCTGGGAGATGCCAAATACATCATGGAATTGGGGCCAGGCACAGGTGGAACTACGCGTGGTATCCTCAAGTACATGCAAGATGATGCGCAACTCATCAGTGTAGAAATCAATCAAAAATTCATCGACCACATGAGAAAGACCATAGATGATAAAAGGTTGAGCATCAGTGACAAAGGAGCACAAAATTTAACAGAAATCATGGCTGATCATGATTGGCAATCAGCCGACGTGATTATATCCGGCATTCCCTTTACCACCTTACCCAAGGGCATGGATCAAGCCATCATCAAATCTGTTTATGAGGCACTGAAACCAGGTGGTATTTTCCTGGCTTATCAACTCAGGGACCATGTCAGCAAACTGGCAGAACCCTTGTTCGGCGAATACACTTACAAAAAAGTAGAATTCAAAAACATTCCCCCCATGCGCATCTACTGCTGGCAAAAATGAAAACCATCGGCTTACTCGGCGGCATGAGCTGGGAAAGCAGTCAAATATATTATCAACAACTCAATCGACTGATTAATCAACAACTGGGCGGTTTACATTCAGCCAAAATCATCATGGCCAGTGTGGATTTTGCCCCGTTGGAAGCCATGATGTTACAGGGGAATTGGTCAGGCATCGAAGACAGCTTAATCAAACATGCCAAAAATCTCGAACTTGCAGGCGCCGACTGTTTAATTATCGCCACCAATACCATGCACAAACTGGCTGAGGGTATCAGCGCAGCCATTGACATGCCGTTACTTCACATAGCCGATGCGGTGGCCAAAGATTTACAACGACACCAAAAGTCAAAAGTCGGTCTGCTGGGTACACAATTCACCATGGAAGAAGCGTTCTACAGGGACCGTTTGTTACAAAATTTTGGCATTGAAACCATCCTTCCGGATTCAACTGATCGACTGTTGATTAATGAAGTCATCTTCAATCAATTGTGTCAAGGTCAATTCTTACCTGAATCCAAGCAAGCATACCTGACCATCATCAATAAACTCCACCAACAGGGTGCGCAAGCCATCATCCTGGGTTGTACTGAAATCGGTTTGCTTAT
>JAUHXW010000356.1 GCA_030426705.1 Gammaproteobacteria bacterium | reverse complement strand
TCACACAGAAATTATTTGCCAGTGAAGCTTTACAAATCGAAAAACTCAAGGAAGAATGTGATGAATTGATTGAAGCCACTGAACACGACCATGTGCGTTGGGAAGCGGCTGATTTACTGTTTTTCACATTGGTGATGGCCAAAGCCAAAGGCGTCAGCATCCATGAAATCATCAATGATTTACGGAGTAGAAATGATGAGCGATAGCTTTCAAAAAGTCAGTGGTTACGTTCGACCCCAGTTTAAAAATCAACAAAAGATTGAGGTCACGGTGGCTAAAATTCTGGACAAAATTCGTGTTCATGGAGACAAGGCTGTCGATGCCATCAGCGAAAAAATTGATGGCAGAAAAGCCCGCTATATTGAACTCAAGGCTTTTGAAGATTATGAATTGGAATCGGGACTGAAAGACGCTATCCAAAGTGCCCACCGGCGCATCAAAAAGTTTTGTCAATTCCAAATGAAAGACCTGAAAAACGAGCAATACAGTGACGAAATGGGTGATTTTGGTTTTGTTTATCAACCAATAGAGCGCATTGGTGCTTATATACCTGGAGGTCAGTTTCCATTGATTTCTACGGCATTGATGACCTTAACACCAGCACAGGTAGCAGGTTGTCCCAGCCGTGTGGCCTGTTCACCCTCTGATCATCCAGCGTTATTGGCTGCGGCCAGTTTGGCCGGTGCCACTCAGTTTTTGCATTTGGGAGGCGCCCAAGCGATTGGTGCCTTGTCTTATGGCTTTGACCAAACACAGCCTGTTAATTTGATTGTTGGGCCAGGTAATGCTTTTGTCAATCAAGCGAAAGCACAGGTTCAACATCGCACCCAAATTGACACTTTGGCAGGTCCCAGTGAATTGTTGATTTATGCCAACCAGGTCAAGAATCCTGAGTGGTTGATGTACGATGCACTGGCGCAAGCTGAACATGACGCCCATGCCATCAGTCTGGTGGTCAGTGAATCGGACAGCCTGTTAGATAATCTTTACAACCTGTTAAGTTCACATGACAAGGGTAAAGACCTGTTAGCAAACAACAACATTGAATTGTTACTGGCAGAAGATCAACAGCAAGCCATTGATTTTATCAACGATTATGCGCCTGAGCATTTGATGGTGTGTGATGAATCGATTAAAACCGCCTTATTCAAAAATTATGGTTCATTGTTTATTGGGGAAAATTCAGCGGTGGCTTTTGGTGACTATTGTGCTGGACCCAATCACACTTTACCCACAGCTGGAGCGGCTAAATTTTCAGGTGGTTTGAGTGTGCATCAATTTTTGAAAGTGTTGTCCACTCAAAAAATCAGTGAAACGGGCAGAGGTGTGTTGGCCAACATCTCGTCAAAACTGGCCGCAGCCGAAGGTCTGGTTTATCATCAGGAAAGCGCCGATATCAGGAAATAGAAAAGCGAAAATCCGGATATCGGCTTTGGTGTCCTTCAATTTTATGGCGCCCAGAAAAAGAGGAGAGCGTAAAATTTCTGAGCACATATTATCAAAGTTCAATGATATAACGGCGCAGCAGTGAATTGGTTACAGCAATTGGATCAGGAAAATGGCGTTTTGTTTTTCAATGCATTGACTTTTTTGGTCTCTTCAAAACTTTTGGGGTTGTTGGCAAGAATCCGTTGTGATTCAGCAATGTCCTTGAGGTGTTTGTTGATTTGTTGGGCTTGACGGTAAATTCGGTTATAAAAAATCAGCGTAGCGATAAAGAATAAAAATAACAAAAATGGATCAACATATTGCATGTCTAGAGCTCCCAAACAGTAATGACTTTGATAATTATAATTGATTTTATGATGTGACTCAGCCAGAATGTCGCGCTATGATTCAATTGACCAAACTTTCTCTCCGTCGTGGGCATAAATTACTGTTCTCCGAAGCCAGTTTAAGCATTCATCCAGGACAAAAAGTGGGTTTAACGGGTGCCAATGGCACGGGAAAATCCAGCTTGTTTGCTTTGCTGATGAATCAATTACAAGCAGACCAGGGCGATTGTAGCGTACCCAGAAATTGGCAAATTGCGCATGTGAAACAGGAAACCCCAGCCCTGGATCAGTCGGCATTGGATTATGTGCTGGATGGCGATGTGGTGTTTCGTCAATTGGAACAAACCATCGCTGATGCCACCGAGCAAGGCAATCATGAACAATTGGGTGAGCTGTATGCTGAGATGGAACGCATCGGTGGTTTTGCAGCCCATGCCAAGGCAGGTCGCTTGTTGCATGGTCTAGGCTTTGCGCCAGGTGAAGAAATGAACCCGGTCAAATCTTTCTCCGGTGGTTGGCGCATGCGCTTGAATTTGGCCCAAGCATTGATGTGCCCTTCGGACTTGCTGTTACTGGATGAGCCGACCAACCATTTGGATTTGGAAGCGGTGGTGTGGCTACAGGACTGGCTCAAACGTTACGAAGGTACTTTGTGGTTAATTTCGCATGACCGTGATTTTCTTGATGGCGTGGTTAAACACATTCTGCACATCGAGCATGAAAAACTGACGCTTTACACCGGCAATTATTCTGATTTTGAAAAAGCCCGGATGGAACGCTTGGCCTTACAGCAGGCAATGTTTGAAAAGCAACAAAAGCAAATCGCTCACATGCAATCCTACGTCGATCGTTTTCGCTACAAAGCCAGCAAAGCCAAACAGGCGCAGAGCCGCTTAAAGGCACTGGAGCGGATGGATACCATTGCGGCGGCACAAGCCGAAAATCCATTTCACTTTGAGTTCTATCCCTGCCAAAACCTGCGACACCAAATTGTCGAGCTGGAAAACGCTGACATTGGCTACGGCGAGCACAAGGTTTTTCAGAACCTCACTTTTTCAGTCACCGCTGGTGCACGCATTGGCTTACTTGGTCGCAATGGCGCGGGTAAATCGACCCTAATCAAAGCCATGTCAGGCGATTTGCCGCTG
>JAUHXW010000027.1 GCA_030426705.1 Gammaproteobacteria bacterium | reverse complement strand
AGCTAATGCTACGCTTTTCGTGATATTTGACCAACCTTCTTCGTCATTTTTTCTGAAAATTCCATTTACTGATGAAATATTCGGGCTAAAGCCAAGATTTTCTCAAAATGGTTGAAACAATCACCGGTATCAATGATTTGCTTTATGATCCGCACTATATCGGCGGTGGTACGCACAACAATTTACATGGGCAAGAACTGGATCCGCATGTGGACTTTACCCACCATCCACTAACCAGCCACCACCGGCAACAAGCTGTTAATCCCCATTCCACCATTTATGTTGAAAGACACTTGTCCGATGACTTTAAACCCGGACAGCAGTTAACTGAAGCAGGTTTGAATGAAATCAAAGCTTTGTTAAAAAGAAGGGATCAGCACCTCGAACGTTTGTATAAAACCATCACTGCACAAACGGTAGAAATCGGTCGATTAAAAACTGAAATATTACAACTCAAAACACTGGGCGGAAATCAAAGTGAAAATGTCCAGAAACTTGCAAAACAAATTAAATTACTCAATTATGATGAAACCAGATTAATCAATCGTGTACACGAATTGGAAAACTCCACTTCCTGGAAAATCACAGCCCCATTGCGTAAACTCAAAAGGTGGTTAGGCAGTTAGTTTATTTTATGATAGGTTTGTGGATCACCCCAGCCATGTAACTCAAGAGATTGAATCTCGCCTTTTTCATCACGAATAAAATTGACCTTAACATCAATCATTTTGAATTTAAAACGGTCTTGACCGACATAAATCATGGCTTGTCTAGGTTGTTTTGGGGCAGAAAAAAACAATCGATCATTGCTGATTTTCATGGTGATTTGTAAGTCACCATTTGCTTGTTTGAAATCGCCGGCAAACTCGACCAATTCTGTTGCAGCAATTTCAACCGGAAAATCGTGTTCTCGCATGACTTGCTCTGCGTTCATCAGATGCATTGCTATGTCTTCCACATCATGTTGATTGTTGTTGGTGATAGCGGCGACCACTTTTTTGTTTTTTGGGTCAATCACCAACATAGAACGAAAGCCGCCTGTACCACCGTTGTGCCACATCATATCCCCATTGAAATGCCACCCCAGGCCAACGCGTAATTTGTCCTTTTGGAAATGTGTATCAGTGGCCAATGCCATGGCGTTTTCTAACTGTTCAGGTTGGTTGATGTGGGCAACACCATATGCCAACAGGTCGGAAATTGAACTCCGAATGGAACCGGCTCCAGCCAATGCTTTGAAATTCCAGGCTGAAGCTGTTCTGTTACCAGCGTATCCCACGGCCAGATGTTGTTCAGGCACATCTTCCAGTGTCATGAAGGTTGATTCTAAGGATAAGGGTTGGATGATTTTTTGTTCAATCAATTGGTTGTATGTTTGCCCGCCAGCATTGGCCAGCGTTTCGCCCAATAAACCCACAGCCAAATTTGAATAGGCGTGGTTGATTCCGGCCTCTTCAGGTTTAATGTTACGAAGTGCTGCAAGCAAATCATCTCGACCATAGTCTGCATTAGGGTCATTCCCAAATGCTGGTAAGTTGTAAGGTATTCTGGGTAATCCTGATGTATGGGTGCTGAGTTGTTTCAGTGTAATGGCCTGACCTCGGGCATCCATCAGTTTAAAAGGTTGTTGCCAGTGTAGTTCAACGGGGTCATCCAGTTGAACTTTCCCTTCTTCAGCCAGAATAGCCAACAGCAAACCGGTAAAGGTTTTGGTGATAGAACCAATTTCATAAACAGTTTGCTCCGTGGCTGGTATTTGTTTTTGCTGATTTTGCCAGCCTTTGACAAAGAATGATTGATGCCCGTCCTCGTATACACCCAGCGCAATCGATGGGTTGTATTGATGTTTGATACGCAATTCAACTTGGTTTTTTACTGCATCGGGTATTTGAGCCGATGCACCCAAAACCCAAAACAGTAACAGTCCAATTTTTTTCATGACAAGGCTCGAATAAAAATGAGTATTTTATCTGACAGAGCAATTACACAACACTGCAGTAAGTCATGGAATTCCTTCCACATTGACATGGACCGTGACCTCTAGCACTTTTTTCTGGCTGAGAGATTGCTAGAATGTTTGTTTTTTTACTGACGAGGAGTAAACCGCATGAAAAATAGAATCGTTTTATTGGCAGGTCTGTTAGGGACTTCAATGGTGGCCACAGCAGACCAATCTTTGGACGAAGTGCTGGCTGAATACGTAGAGGCAAGGGGTGGTATGGAGGCCATAGAAAGTACGAAAACCATGAAAACCACCGGAAAAATGATGATGGGACCCATGGAAGCTCCTTTTGCTTTTACTTTCAAAGCGCCCAATAAAATTTACACCACTTTTGAGTTACAAGGCATGAAAGGCATCCAGGCATTTGATGGCGAAAAGGGTTGGCAGGTGATGCCATTTATGGGCAAAAAAGAACCCGTTGTCATGAGTGAAGATGAGTTGAAACAGATCAAAGATCAGGCAGATATTCAAGGCCCATTGATTAATGCTGAAGCCAAAGGCACCACTTTGGAGTTGGTTGGTAACACTGAGATAGAAGGTACGCCTGTGATTGAAATCAAAGCCACCAAGAAAAACGGTGATGTGATTCATGTTTTCCTCGATGAAGAATTTAAGTTAGAGGTGATGAGTCGGGCAAAAATGAAAGCCATGGGTCAAGAAGTAGAAGCTGAGACCTATTACAGCGACTACAAACAAGTGGGCGAATATGACTCGCCGGTTGCTCACAGCATGGCGGTGAAAATCAATGGTGCACCTGCTCAAAACCTGAGTTTTGAAAAGGTTGAATTTAACATCGATGTTGATGATTCACTGTTTGCTATGCCTGCTGTTGAAAGTACAGCTGAAACTGCTGAAGTCAAAGACTAAGCAGGTAAGTCAGATGAAAAGAATAAACAGTTTTTTATTGGCGAGTTTATTGCTGCCTGCCACAGGCATGACCAAGCCCGTTAAAATTGATTCATACACCTTTGGTGGGCTGCAGGCCAGGTCAATTGGTCCGGCGGTGATGAGTGGACGCATTTCTGCTTTGGATGCCACTCATGGTGATTTGCCTGTTATATATGTGGGTACGGCCAGTGGCGGTTTATGGAAATCCAGGGATGGGGGCATTGGCTTTGACCCCATTTTTGATGAACATAACCAATCCATAGGTGCGGTTCAGGTTGATGACAACAATCCCGACATGGTATGGGTCGGAACCGGAGAGTCATGGGTTCGTAACACGGTTTCGGTTGGTGATGGTGTTTACCTGTCCGCTGACGGTGGTGATAAATGGCAACATTTGGGCCTCGAGGGCACTGAACGCATTGCGGCTATTGAAGTCAGTAATCAATCAAGTGATACGGCTTTTGTTTGTGCCACTGGCGCATTGTGGAATGATTCAGCGGATCGGGGCGTGTATCGCACCACTGACCAGGGAAAAACCTGGGAAAAGGTGCTGTACCTCAATGCTTCTACAGGGTGTTCTGATTTGGTGATGGATCCAAACAACCCAAACATCATCTATGCGGGCATGTGGGAATTCAGACGCTATCCTGATTATTTTACTTCAGGCGGTGAAGGCAGTGGCTTATACCGTTCAGTTGATGGTGGAGACAGCTGGCAAGAACTGACCAACGGATTGCCTGAAAACGAAAAAGGCCGAATTGCACTGGCCATTGCTGACTCTCAAAGCACCACCATTTATGCCACAGTAGAGTCAACTGACACGGCTTTGTATCGATCAGATGATATGGGTAAAAGCTGGCAAAAAAAATCGAATGCCGGCATGGTTCAAATGCGCCCCTTTTATTTTGGTGAACTTAAAGTTGATCCCAAAGACCCAGAACGGGTTTATAAGCCCAGTTACATCACAGTAACCAGTGTCGATGGTGGGGCGTCTTTCAGTTCCATGTTTTCTGGTGGTTTTAACTTTCCTGTTCACCCAGATCATCATGCTTTGTGGATCAATGAAAGCAACCCGAATCAGTTGATTCTGGGTACCGATGGAGGTGTTTATATCAGTTACAATAAAGGTGGCAATTGGCGCATGGTTGGTGCGTTGCCAGTCAGCCAGTTTTACCACGTGTCACATGATAGCCAATGGCCTTACCATGTTTACGGTGGTTTGCAGGACAATGGATCCTGGGAAGGTCCCTCACGTGCACCCGGTGGTATCAAACCCGGGGATTGGAACTCCATCGGCATGGGTGATGGCTTTTGGGCCTTTGTTGACAAACAGGATCATAACGTCATTTATTCAGAATACCAGGGTGGTAAATTACTGCGTTTGAATCGCACAGTGGGAGAGCTCAAAAACATCCCTCCTGTGGCCACAGAAGATGAGGAACCCTTGCGCTTTAATTGGAACACACCGCTGTTGGTGAGTGAAGCCAAACCAGGCACCATTTACTACGGTTCACAATATTTGCATCAGTCAACCGATCGAGGTGAATCATGGGAGACCATTTCTCCTGATTTGACCACTGATGATCCCAAAAGACAGCGGCAAGCCAGTACCGGTGGCATCACCATTGATAATTCTACCGCTGAAAACAATGCGACCATTTACACCATTGCGGAATCTTTACTTGATTCAGAACTCTTATGGGTGGGAACAGATGATGGTTTGGTTCATGTCAGTCGTGATGGAGGCAAGCAATGGCAGAATGTAGGCAAAAACATCAAAAGTGTGCCCAAGGGTACTTGGGTGTCTCGAATCACCACAGGATTTCACGAGGCTGGTACTGCTTTTGTGACCTTTGACGGACACCGCACCGGCGACATGAAAACTTACACATACAGAACCGATGATTATGGTCAAAGCTGGCAAAAACTGGGTGCTGAAAAGCTGGGTTATGCCTGGGTACTGAAACAGGACCGGGTCAATCCTGACTTGTTGTTTTTAGGTACTGAATTGGGCTTGTACATCAGTATGGACGCAGGTGCCAATTGGGCCCGTTTCAAGGAAAATCTACCCAAGGTGGCAGTCCACGATTTGGTCATTCATCCAACAGAGCATGATGTGATTCTGGCCACCCATGGCCGGGGTGTTTATATCATCGATGACATTTCTCCATTGCGTGCCTTGACGCAGGAAAAGCTCGCTGAAAATGTGGTGATGTTACCTTCCAGGCCTTCAATCATGGTTGAAGGTGGAGCGTTGCAAAGCTTTTCCGGTGGCGATGACTTTATTGGGGACAACCCATCAGAAGTGGCGGTGATTTCATACTATTTGAAAAAACGTCACATGTTTGGCGACATGAAAATCAACATTCTGGATGACAATGACAAAGTCATCACCACATTGGTGGCAGGCAAGCGTCGAGGTATCAACCGGGTTGACTGGCCGATGCGTTTGAAAGCACCCAAGTTCCCACCATCCACTTCTCTGGTGCCTGGTTTTGTGGGTCCCAGGGTGGCTGAAGGTACTTATAAAGTTGAATTAATTAAAGGCAAGAAAAAATACTATTCGACTGTAGATTTGGTGCCTGATCCACGTTCTGAGCATAGCAAGGAAGATCGTCTGGTACAGCAAAAACTGTCGATGCAGTTGTACGATGCCATCAATGATTTGACGTTTAAATTGAGTCAGCTTAAAGATGTGGTTACCCAGCTTGATGAACACAAGGAATTGAGTAAGTCAGCTCAGAAAAAAGCCAATCAGTTCAAAACAGCTTTTGACAAATTGAATGCCCGCTACACGGCAACCAAAGTAGGTATGATTACCGGAGAGTCTAAATTGCGGGAGCAGTTAGGCACCTTGTTTGGACAAGTGGTGGGTTATTCTGGGCGTCCAAGTCAAACCCAATATCAGTTAGCAGAAAAGCTGATTAAGGATGTTGAATCTGCATGGGAAGATGGACAACAGCTATTGGACAAACAATTGCCTGCTTTGAACAAAGCTTTGGGTGACGATGCTGCCATTAAGTTACAGGATCGCGCCACCTGGAATGAAAAAAATGGCATGGGACTGGCAACCCAGCAAGTCAACAAAGCCTGGCTCATCAATGGTGGATTTATTCATCATTGATTCGGCGCCATCTGTGGAGACTTTTACAGCGAGTAAAAGTCTCCATAACTTCAAAATACTTTTTCAATACTCCAACGCATCAAATTCCTGAATATTTTTCAACAGCAACAAGGTGCTTTTCTCAATGTGTTCGCGGTCGTTGGCATCGGCCAATTGGCGCATTGAATCGGTGATGGCAATCCACCAGCGCATGTGCGAAGCACTGAGTTGTGCAGCCACCGGTACCAAATCACGAACCAAAGACAAAGAATGGATTGAGGTTTTTTTCAGACAAACCATACTTTCCAGGTCCATTTCCTGGTTTTCAATTTGTTCAATAAAACGCGGCACAATATTGGGGTCTTTTTCCAGTACCACTGATGGCATCGGCTCTGCATGTTGGTCAAGAAAGCCAATATCAAGGTAGGACAAAAAACTGCGCAAGGAGCCGCGCAGTGACAGCCACAATTCGTTCTTACGTTGCATCTCACGTGATTTTTGAAAATAAGACAACAGGCCAATCCAGAAAAATCCTTCCAAACAAAAACCAATCAATTCCGGCACAATGTTATCGCGAAAAGCGTTGACTTCATTGCCGTGCATAAAATAGCGAAACAGGAAAAAGGCGGTTAAACCAAAAACGGCCATCGGTGCATACATCAACCATTTATTCATCTTCATCTCCCTGCACGTAGGCTTTGACCACATTGACAATTTTGTTGGCCTCTTTGGCGGTCAGGTTCAGTGGCAAGCCTTGTAAATAGACTATTAAATCTTCGCGCAGCGGTATGGGAATGATGTCATCCTGGGTGCCGGCGTGGTGCAGCGCTATCGATTCAAGCGCTCGCTGTTCTTCCTGGTCTCTTTTTTGTACCTGTTTGGCCGGCGCCATGTTGCTGCCCGAGGATGTGAATGACTCTGGGTGTTCAAGCCATTGAAAATAATCGGTCATGGCCGATTTCAGACGGGTGTTGTACAGGTTCATGGCTTCTTCGCGAATCGATGAATCTTCCATTTTGTGGATGCGTGAGCACAGCTCATCGACATCAAGTATTCGTAGATTTATGCGCTCCTCAGCAGTCACATGATCCAACAGTTTTTCAGCTGCAGTTTTACGACTTCTGGCCACGCCAGGGTTCATGATGCCAGTGACGGCTGCCTCTTTGAGAAAATTCAACAACCCATTTTTGCTGTAGTTTTGATCTGACATAATGAAGCCTGTTTAAAAAATTCGATTATAATCATTACGTTCTCACAAAACAAAAGTAACTGATATCATGAAAAAAAACACCATCAAATGCTGACAAATTTGCAAGCAGCTGACCGGGTCACCGGTTTTCCTTTTGCTACCCGGTCTCCGGTGTTGGCTACAGAAGGCATGGCAGCCACTTCACAACCGTTGGCGACACAAGTGGCACTTGAGGTGATGCGAAAAGGTGGTAACGCCATTGATGCGGCGATAGCAGCCAATGCCACTTTGGGTTTGGTTGAGCCAACCGGCAATGGCATTGGTGGTGATCTTTTTGCCATAGTTTGGGATGCCAAAAGCAAAAAACTGTATGGCTTCAACGGCTCTGGTCGTTCACCCAAATCACTCAGCAGACAATGGTTTACCGACAATGGCTATGAAAAAATTCCTTCGCATGGGCCGTTGCCTGTCTCTGTTCCGGGTACAGTTGACGGCTGGTTTCAGTTACACCAAAAGTTTGGCAACATGCCCATGAAACAGGTGTTACAACCGGCCATCAGTTATGCTGAAAAAGGCTTTCCGGTATCGCAATTGATTGCTTATTACTGGAATCGGTCGGTGCCCTTGTTAAGCAAATACCCAGGGTTTACCGAACAGTTCACCCTTGATGGCAAAGCGCCCAAAGAAGGGGACATTTGGCAGAACCCCCATTTGGCCAATACTTTGAAAACCATTGCTGACAAAGGACGGGATGCTTTTTACCAGGGCCAAATCGCCCACACCATCGCCGATTATATGCAAGCCAATGGTGGTTTTTTGAGTTATGAAGATCTGGCGAGTCACCAGGGTGAATGGGTTGAGCCGGTCAGCACCAACTACCGCGGTTTTGATGTGTGGGAATTACCACCCAATGGTCAAGGCATTGCTGCTTTGCAGATATTAAACATTCTGGAGCAGTTTGATTTAGCATCGATGGGCCACGATTCTGCTGAGTATGTGCACGTGTTCACAGAAGCCAAAAAGTTGGCTTTTGAAGACCGGGCCAAATACTATGCTGATCCAGCTTTCAACCAACTTCCTGTTGCCGAATTGATTTCCAAAAAATACGCCAAAAAACGCGCCATATTGATTAACCCCGATAAATCGGGCAAACACTATCCGGCTGGTCATGTGGCCTTAAGCCACGGTGACACCATTTACCTGACCACCGCAGACAGTGAGGGCAATATGGTTTCTTTGATTCAAAGCAATTACCGTGGCATGGGTTCTGGCATGACCCCTCCTGGTTTGGGCTTTATCTTGCAAGATCGAGGTGAAATGTTTTCACTGGAAGCAGGGCATTTTAATGAATTTGCCGGTGGCAAAAGACCGTTTCACACCATCATTCCGGCTTTTATCACCAAAGACAAACAGCCCTGGATGAGTTTTGGTTTGATGGGTGGTGCCATGCAACCACAAGGCCATGCGCAAATTGTGGTCAATATGATTGATTTTGGTATGGATGTGCAAGCAGCAGGTGATGCGCCCAGAATCCACCACACCGGTTCTTCCGAACCAACAGGTGAGCAAATGACCGATGGTGGCATTTTGAATCTGGAGTCAGGTTACCCTTATGAGACCATTCGAGCGTTGATGAGAAAAGGGCATAAAATACAATTTGCCAACGGCCCTTACGGTGGTTATCAAGCCATCATGCGAGCTGAAAATGGTGTTTACTGGGGCGCCTCAGAGTCGCGCAAAGATGGTCATGCTGCTGGGTATTAGCGATAAATTTCATTGTCTTTTTAGTACATTGTTAGTATCATTGCTACTCTTGATTAGCGCCAACACTTAAAAACAGGCACTATTAAAAAAAGCATCACTTAGGAGAGCTGCTGAATAGCTCGACCCGCCGAGCTGGTTAGGCAGTGAATGGAATCAAGGCAATTTGCCGAAGGCAAGAAGCCTTGATGAAATGAGCGATAAGCCGTGAGTGTATGCGAATCAGAGGCGAAGAGCGCGAGGTTACAAGTCATGTCCGCCGCGGTCGCTTTCACTTTAGTCGGGAACAAAAGTGAATGAAGCCCCAAGGACATTCCTTAATCAGGGATGAAACAAAACAGCCAGTATGACTGGCCTGGGAATTTTAATCATGAAAAAAATCATCACTACGGTCAGTGCCATGACATTGACAGCGCCCTCAGGAGCAACCAAAGAATCACAACCCGTTGTTCAAGATAATTACTTGGAAGATTTGGAGTTTATTTACGCCAGTGAAGAAAGCTTCAAAGGCAGCGGCTTTATTGATTTGTCCGTTGAGAAAACGGTCTTGTTAACACATGATGCCGATAACAGCGGTGACATCACTGTAGGAGATAAGTTGAAATACACCATTCAGGTTCATAACCTAGACGATGTTGAAGCATCAGGTGTTTCACTCCTTGATTTTTTGGAAAGCAAAATTGAACTGAATTTAGGCACGGTTGCAGTCACCCAAGGTGTGGTGATTTCTGGTAATGATTTTATGGATGACACCGATGTGGTTTACCTTGATTTTGGTACCATTGCTTCTAATTGGTTTGCTTTGGTGAATTTTGATGTGACTGTGACTAATTTAGAACCGGGTTTAAATGTCATCAGTAACTCAGCAGAAGCTTATGGACCATCAGGCTCGTTTTTCTTATCGGATGATCCCACCACTCCTGGTTATGATCCAACCATGGTTGATGCTTATGGCGCCTATCCTGATTTGATATTTACTGATGGCTTTGAATTCAGGGGCAGTGGCGGCTTTTAAAGCCATCAAGTCCTAATGGAGCGTTACGATACCAAAGATACCTACCATGCATGGTATGAACATTGGCATCGTTACCATTGGATCAGTGCATTTGTCAAAGATTTGACCGTAGCTGATCTGGCATGTGGTGAGGGCTATGGCAGTGCGCTGTTGGCTCAACATGCCAAACAAGTAACCGGTATTGATCTCAGTTCAGCAACCATTGAGCATGCCAAGAAAAAATACCAAGAGTTCAGCAATCTGAATTACATCCAGTCTGATATTCTGAACACACCAATCCCTGATGAATCCATAGACATGGTGGTTTCTTTTGAGACTTTGGAACACCTGACAGCGCATCATGCCTTATTGTCAGAGTTTAAAAGGGTGATGAAATCAAAAGGTGTGCTGGTGATTTCCACGCCTGATAAAAACGTTTATTCTGGCAGCGAAACGCACAATGAATTTCATTTGGAAGAATTGACTCAAGCAGAATTTTTTGACTTGATCAGTTCACAATTCGAACATGCGCTGTTTTTTGGTCAGCAATTACAAACAGGCTCAGCACTTGCTCCCATTGCCGATAATTTATCTGGGGCAGCAAGCAGTATTTGTGTTGAACAAAATAATGAGTTTAAACTTGGTAATAATCAGCAAATGCCTACTTATCTGATTGCCATAGCCAGTCAATCAAAACAAGCGCTTACACCGTTCAAATCTGTGGCTGCAAGTTTTTTCAATGACAGCAACAACAGCTTGTTCAACCACTATGAACAACAAGTCAAACGACTCATTGAAGCGGATCAAACGATTAAAAAACTGGAAACACAAGCTGAGATTCAAAACCAGGTAATCAATCAACTCAAAGCTCGCTTAGGTTTGTAATTTTCAAAGATCACCTCTTCGATAGGGGAAATTCTGAAATTTGTGGTACTATCTGGAGAGCTGCTGAGCAGCTCGACCCGCCGAGCCGGTTGGTGAGCGTACGCGAATCAGAGGCGAAGAGCGCGAAGTTACATGTCATGTCCGCCGCGGTCGCTTTCATTTTAGTCGGGAACAAAAATGAATGAAGCCCCAAGGACATACCTTTTAAGAAATCCACAGTAGTTAACCATGAGCAAAGTCACTTTACTTAAACCCAAAGGCACCTACACCGACATTCCGCTGTATTCGGGTAAGATTTCAGCTGGTTTTCCTGGTGTGGTGGACGAACATCTGGAAGATTCATTGAGTCTGGATGAATTGCTGATTAAACATCCGGCGACCACTTTCTTTGCCAAAGTTGAAGGCGATTCGATGATTGGCGCCGGCATTTTCCAAAATGACATTCTGGTCATTGATCGCTCCTTGACGGCCAAAGACAAAGACATTGTGGTGGCTTTATTGAACAACGAGTTCACTGTCAAACGCCTGCGCACAAGTGGTGGTCTGCGCTTACAACCGGAAAACAACCAGTACCGTGACATTCCCATCACCGGCGAAACGGAATTGATTATTTGGGGTGTAGTCACTGGTGTGGCCAGGTCGCTGAAATGAAAGTCTTTGCGCTGTGTGATGTGAACAATTTTTATGTGTCATGCGAGCGCATGTTTCGGCCAGACTTGAATAATAAACCCGTGATTGTGTTGAGTAACAACGATGGTTGTGTGATTTCCCGTTCTGACCAGGCCAAAGCGTTGGGCATTGAGATGGCCGTGCCTTTTCACGAAGTGAAAGCCATTATTAAAAAGCACGAAGTCAATTGGTTTTCTTCTAATTATTGCCTTTATGGCGACATGTCACAACGGTTTAATCACATCTTGAAGCAACACTGTGATCAAGTCATCAGCTACTCGGTTGATGAGTCATTCATGTGTTTCGAGGGTTATCGGGAAAGTTTCCGAACCATTGGCTTGAAAATCAAAGCGCATTTGCAAAGCACCTTGTCGTTACCGGTTTGTGTGGGGTTTGCGCCGACCAAAACCCTGGCCAAACTGGCCAACCATGTGGCGAAAAAGAACAAAAAGGCCAGTCGTGGTGTGGTTGATATGACGGTGGAAAGCACGCGGCATTATTGGCTCAAACGGATTCAGGTTAATAAAATCTGGGGTGTGGGTCGCCAATTATCCAAAGCCTTGGTGCGACAAAACATCAACACAGCGTGGGATTTACATCAGGCAGATCCGGCCACCCTGCGCCGCCAGTTTTCGGTTAATATGGAACGGATGATTTGGGAACTGCGGGGCGTTGCTTGCCTGCAATTTGATGATGTTCCAATCAGCAAAAAAAGCATCCTGAATTCACGTTCATTTGGTCACACCATCAATGATTGTGGTGATCTGAAAGAGGCGTTGGCTTATCATGTCAGCCGCTGCTGTGAAAAGCTGCGCAACCAAGGCTCATTGGCCAGCGTTGTGACCTTGTATTTGTATGGCAAGCGCAACAACCATACCTACTTGCACCGTCCTTCGATGACGGTGGTCTTACCCGAACCCAGTGATGATACCGGTGTGTTTATTCAAGCCATTGAAGGCAGTTTGCACAAGATTTTCAAGGCCAATATGGGCTATAAAAAAGCCGGCATCATGCTCAATGATTTGGTGCCCAAAACCTGTTACCAGCCCGATTTGTTTTCTCCGGTTAAAACCCGGCCCGCACTGATGCAGTGTATGGACAACATCAACCTCAAATACGGACGTGACAGCTTGAAATTCGCCAGCTTGGGTTTCCAGAACAAATGGGCCATGCGAGCCAACGCCAAATCACCCAATTACACCACCCGCTGGTCAGATATCATCAGAATTTCGGCCTGAAGTTTCGAGTTTATAACAACTGGCCAATGCGTTTCAGTCCTTGCCAAAAATCATCAGGACGCCAGTGCATCCAAACCAATTTGGCCTGACCCACAATGTTTTCCTCGGGGATTAAACCAAATATACGACTGTCTTTGCTGTAATCACGGTTGTCACCCATGCCAAAGTAATGGCCTTCAGGAACCACCAGGTCTTTGTAAGGATAATCTCTGCGAATCCGTTTGGAGTATAAAACCTGATGTGATTGTTCACCGGTTTGTGCCGTTTTTTGTTGTAAACCGATGGGATTCAAATCATCAAGAAAACCTTGATAAGGTTCGCCGTTTTGTTCAGCGATGGGTGTGTCGTTTACGTACAGTTGTTTGTTGCCGACATCGTACCTGACATGATCACCAGGCACAGCAATGACCCGTTTAATCACATCAACTGAGGGATCTTCTACTGAGCGAAATACGAACACATCACCCTGTTTGGGTTTGCCAGTTTCAATCAAGGTGTTATGAAAAACCGGCATCTTGATGCCATAGGAAAATTTATCAACCAGAATAAAATCTCCAGTTAATAAAGTCGGCATCATCGAAGAGGAAGGAATGCGAAACGGTTCATAGGCAAAAGACCTGACCGATAAAATCAACAATAGCAGTGGGAAAAAGCTACCGACCGACTTGATGGTTTGTAGTCGCTGATTGTTGTTGGTTGATTGTTTTTTGAATTTTGCGAACAGCCATGCGACCAGGGTGATTATCACCCCCAAAAATAAAAAAGCCTCATAGTCCCAATGAAAATCGTTCATGATATCCTCCAGTTTTTATAAAGACCTTTGATACTGATGAATGATTAAAAGTTCAGGATTGCAAAGAAAAACCTGACTTATGGCCTATAAAGGCAGCAAAAATCAAAGATTAATTTTTAAATAGAGTGTTGACAAAACAAAATTAAATTTCTAACATGCGAGACATGAATACAGTATTTGCACACAACCATCATCATTCGTTGATTGCCAACGGGGTGGTTTAGTGCCGATTTAAAAAAGTAGAAATTCTTTAAAAAGCCCCGTTGAAACCAACGGGGCTTTTTTTATGCCCAGAATTTGTGCCCAGTGAAAAATGAAACGTAAACCGAGAGAAGATTATGAAAATTAAAATGGCCATTCCCAAAGGCAAATTACAAATCGAAATCGTCAAATTGTTGGCTGATATCGGCATCAACATCATGGGTGATGACCGTAACTATCGCCCCAGTTGTTCAGACTCAAGATTTGAAATCAAGTTATTGAAAGGACAAAATATTCCATCTTTGGTTGAGTTGGGCCAGCACGACATCGGTTTTTCAGGTTTGGACTGGATTGCAGAACAACATGCAGAAGTTGAAATCATCAAGTCTTTGGGCTTCAATCCGGTTCAAATCGTTGCCTGTATTCCGGAAAACTGGAACTATGAAGAGCTGAAACAGCGCAAAATCATTGTGGCCACTGAGTACATGAATTTGGCACAAAGGTTTTTGGACAACAACGGCTTTGATGCAAAATTGATTCGATCTTACGGCGCCACCGAAGTGTTCCCGCCGGAAGATGCGGACATGGTGATTGACAACACCAGTACCGGCAGCACCATCAAGGCCAACCGCCTCAAGATTTGTGATGTGGTGTATGAAAGTTCGACCCAGTTTTTTGCCAACCAAGCTGCGTTGCAAGACCCTGAGAAAAAGGCGGTGATTGATGACATGCTGTTGCTGATCAACGGGGTGATGAATGCCCGCAAGCGAGTGCTGTTGGAAATGAATTGTCAAAGTGATGACATTGAAAAAATTGTTTCGCTACTGCCCGCCATGCGTTCACCCACAGTCAGTCAATTGTTCAATTCTTCGGCCTATGCCGTACGCGCTGCGATTCCCAAAGAGGCAGCCAAAGACTTGATTCCCAAATTGAAACAAGCCGGTGCTACGGATATTCTTGAGTTACCCATCAGAAAAGTGGTTTGATCATGAAAAAGCCTACCTACAAACTCGATTTTAACGAACGGGCGGATTCAAAGCCCAATTGGCTTAAACAGTTTGAGTTGAATGTCGATGATTTGTGGCGTTATCCGGACCGCGAACAACTGGAACAACAAATAGCGGGTGATTTGGGTTTGAAAACTGGCTCAGTTTTACTGACCAACGGTGGTGATGAAAGCATTGAGTTGTTGTATAAAAAATGCAAACTGGAAAACCAATCGCTGTTAATTCCAGAGCCGTGTTTCAGCCAATACACGCACAACCAAAGCATCTGGCAAAACGAAACTGTGTTTATTCCTGGCTGCGATGATTTATCGATAGATATCGATGCTTTGAAGGCTGGTTTACGGGCTAATCAATGGTTGATTCTGACCCGGCCCAACAACCCCACTGGTGAATACCTGGCTACCGAAGTCTTGCTTGATTTGATTCAGACAGCGGGCAAGCAAGGTGCTTATGTGTTTCTCGATGAAGCCTATGTTGAATTTGC
>JAUHXW010000026.1 GCA_030426705.1 Gammaproteobacteria bacterium | reverse complement strand
GCGTCTACCGTTTGGGCCTGCTGTACTTGCGGCAACTGGGGCACGATCCACGATTCGCCGAATTGATCGAGCCGCGTGATGCGGAGGTGTTGATCATTGCGTCGTTGCTACACGACCTGGGGCATTGGCCGTATTGGCCCCTGTGGTTGTTGGTTTTGGTTTGGGCGCAGCTGCTCTGGGCGGCATGTTAGGTGGTGCTTTGATCACTTGTGTATTGTTGGCGTTAACCATGGCGAATGCTGGCGGTGCTTGGGACAATGCCAAAAAGTACGTTGAAAAAGGTAATCTGGGCGGCAAGGGCTCAGATGTTCACAAGGCAGCTGTAGTCGGTGATACTGTAGGCGATCCATTCAAAGACACCTCAGGCCCAGCCATGAATATTTTGATCAATGTAATGGCGATTGTTTCATTGGTGATTGCGCCCTTGTTGGCAAAAATGCCTTATGGAATTTTTGGTTAATCAGTGATTAATAGAGACCTTTGCTCGATTTGTGAACAAAGATAAAAAGTCTAAAAATGCGCCACTCTGCGTTGAAAAAAAGTTTTTGGAAAACTTTTTCACGCAAGCCCCGAAGGGGTGAAGCGCATGGAAGCGCTGAATAAACTTGCCAATAACAGGCTCGTTTTGTTGTTTAGGCGGCTTGCCAAAGGCAAAAAGCCTAAACATAAAAAACGTATTAGCCGTGTATTGGTCTGCATTTTCCGCCTTGATTGCCGCATTTTTAGTTCTTTTTATGCGCATCATCCTTGATGCTTACCGCTTCGCGGCTTACGTGAAAAAACATTCCAGATGTTTTTTTCTCAATTGCTCAGAATCGAGCAAAGGTCTCTAATATGTTAAAAAAAGCCCCGAACAGGGGCTTTTTTTATTGAATTAAGTTAAGATTATTGCCAAGTTAGAGGGTGACTTATGGCTTATCACATCAAGCAATTTAAACAAGGTGAAATCATTTTTCATGGTGGTGACAGTTCGGACTGTGCTTACATCATCGAGAAAGGTCAGGTGGAAATCTTTGTTGAGTCCAATGACGCCATCATTGATATTTTGAATGAAGGCGAGTTATTTGGTGAAATGGGTGTGTTAGATCAATCACCCCGTTCTACATCAGCCAGAGCCATAACTCCGGTGGTTTTATTGGAAGTCAAAACTGAACAAATCACCAATCGATTGGCTGAAAGTGACGCCATAGTCAAAGCACTGGTGGGTGTTTTGCTTAAGCGATTCAGAACCATGTTACCTTCACAAGGTATGACTGCCAAAAGCAGTAACCTGCTTGATCAGGTTGAGTCGGTGGTGGAACAAGCTGGCTTATCCAAATTTAAACTGGAAAGTGAATTGCGTACAGCCATTAACCACGGTGATATTCAAACTGTTTATCAACCCATTACTGACATCCAAACAGAACAAATAACGGGTTTTGAGGCGTTAAGCCGGTGGTCTCACCCGGATCGTGGGTATATTTCACCCGTTGAATTCATCGCATTGGCCGAAGAGACTGATTTGATTATTGAGGTTGGAGATTTGGTATTTTCCAGAGCCATTGAATTACTGAGTCAGTTACCAAAGCACGTTTTTATTAACATCAATGTTTCCGCCCGTCAGTTGGATGATGATCAATTCTTGAAAAGGGTGGTTGCCAAAATAGAACAACATGGCATTTCGCCAGTGCGTTTGAAACTTGAAATCACTGAAACCATGGTGGTTGACTTTAAAAAAGCCAAACAATGGTTGGCAAAATGTCGTGAAATTGGTTTTCCTGTCTGTGCTGATGATTTTGGTACAGGGCATTCTGGTATGGAGCAAATACTGGAATTGGATTTTGATGTTTTAAAAGTTGACCAGGTTTTCATCAGGAATATGTTCAAAAGTGACAGGTATCAAATCATCATCGAATCCATTGCAAACATGGCCAAAAGGCTGGATACCAAATTGGTGGCCGAAGGTGTGGAGCATGAAAAGGAGTTGAAAGTGTTACAAAACCTTGGCTTTGATTTCGGTCAGGGTTACCTGTTTGGTAAGCCGATGCGTGAAGAAGATGTCATCAAGCTATTTTGAAGTAGCTCAAGGAAATCTAACAATCACCACAAAAAACTTCTCATTTATAATTTTATTGCTTACAATATTAATGTGGGTAAGAAGTCGCTACTTCTGTAGGATATGGTCAAAGTCCTGGTAGCGACAATGAGCGATGTCAATTAATGCATCGCTTTTGTTGGCCGGGTTGTATGACTCGGCCAACCTTTTCAATCAAAAACTTTCAACCTAAACGCTTCCTGAACAATCAAACTATATTCAGATTGCATTCATGCATTCATTCATACAATGGTTACATCCTTTAATGAGTGGAGTCTGTAATGAAAAAAATGATATTGATGACCTTGGCGTTGAGCTTTCCGTTGCTTTCATCTGCTGACAGATACAATCAAATCGAATATGGAAGAGTAATCGATGTTGAACCTGTTTACCAATCTGTTTCAATACCAGAAGAAAGACAGGTTTGTGACCGGCGGCGTGATGACCGATACAGGGATTATAACCACAGAAAATCCAATGCCGGCAGTGCTGTTCTGGGTGGCATTATTGGTGGTGCAATAGGTAATAAATTTGGCAAAGGAAGTGGCAGAGATGCGTCTACAGCCTTAGGCATATTGATTGGAGCTGGTATTGGTGCCAGCAAAAACAAACACCACAGGCCAAGACAATCCTGCTACATAGAAACTTACTACCATCAAGAAGAAAGATTTATGGGGTATGATGTGACCTATGAATATGCCGGCGAGTTGTATCACACACAAATGAACCAGCATCCAGGGGATCGTGTCAGGCTACAGGTTGATGTCAGAGTGGTTGATTAAAAGGAGCGTAGCGACCCGCCGACCTGGTTAGGCAGAGCATGAAGTCAAGGCGGTTTGCCGTAGGCTAGACGACTGTATGGATACAGGAGTTAGGGTCGAGACTGGATCAGAGACCGAAGCCTTGATGTAATGCTCGTTAGCCGTGAGTGTAACGGTCTCTTCCGCTCCATGCTTACGCGACAGACCTACATCCATGTAGGCCAATCAGAAGGTCGAGCGCTCAATCACTAGAAGTCTTGCGAAGCCGGTTTTTATCCCGAAGAGCCTGCCCCGGCGGAGGCCGGGGATAAAAGAAGGGAAGCAAGACATCTTCTTGCTGAAATGACAATAAAAAAGGCATTCATTTGCCTTTTTTTGTGGGTGAGTTAGAAGGGTTTTGTTGATAGATGTCAAAGTTTGTTTCAGAATGTGTGTGTGCCCTTTAAGTTTAGTGGCTAATCAGAGTAAAATGTACGTGGTTGTGAGGAAAACAGCCAGTGACAGGAAGCATTTGACTGATTTATTCGGGTTAGACCTTTTCAAAAAAGTGTATGTGTCGAATTAAACTTTCAAAGATTGAAATGAATTTATAGCCAATGGCTATATGCCTTTTTTTGCTTTAGATTTACCCAACCAAATTACCCATTATGAAAAAAATTGAAAACATGAACTCTGATGAAGCCAAACAGTTGTTGGCTAAATTTTCTGATCATCGCTATGTGATGAAACAGAAAAAGAACATCAGCAGTAAATCTTTGATGAAGTTAAGCCATAAGGCTGGTGAGTACCCCTACAGCGAAAAAATGGAATTGATCAATTATGAAACCGAAAAGCACCTGTTACAAACGGAATTGTTGAAAGTGCAAAGTTGGGTGAAAGAAACGGGTCAGAGAATCGTTTGTTTGTTTGAAGGTCGAGACGCTGCTGGTAAGGGTGGAACCATCAAGCGATTTATGGAGCACTTAAACCCCAGGGCAGCTCATGTGGTGGCTTTGGAAAAGCCCACAGAAAGAGAACGTGGCCAGTGGTACTTTCAACGATATATAGCACAATTGCCTACCAGGGGAGAAATGGTGTTTTTTGATCGATCCTGGTATAACCGGGCGGGTGTAGAAAGGGTGATGGGTTTTTGTGAGGAATACGAATATCTGGAATTTATGCGACAGGTCTTTCCATTTGAGCAAATGCTGGTGAATTCAGGCATCATTCTATTCAAGTTTTGGTTCTCTGTAACCAGACAAGAGCAACTAAGGCGCTTTCACAGCAGGAAAAATGACCCATTGAAACATTGGAAACTCAGTAAGGTGGATGTGGAGTCATTGGATAAATGGGATGATTATACGGCCGCTAAAAAAGACATGTTTTTCCATACAGACAATCCTTTGACGCCATGGACAGTCATCAAGTCAGATGATAAAAAGCGAGCCCGGATAAACTGTATGCGATATTTCTTGAATAAACTGGACTACCCAAACAAGAATGTTTCCATTGTTGCCAAGGTGGATGAAAATATAGTGGGACCGGTGAGTAAAATGTATCCTGAAACCGCTTTAAAGGTAGCAAGTAATGAATGATAACAATAAAGTCAAAGCCATGGTACAACGATGTGAGGCTTTACTTTTGCAAGTTGAACAGCGTGCCAAGCAGGTTGAGGTCATGTACCAAAAAATGGAACAAATGGTTGAACTGGTTGAAAAAAACTCCTTGCAACGCAGCAAGGTGCAGGAAATGGAAATCAAACAGGAGCTGATGAAAGTGGCCAAAAAGGCAGCGAAAAAAGCAGCCAAAAAGAGCTTGGCCATTGCCAAAGCCAGGGAAAACATAGGCGCAGAATAAGTTTTCTTGAATATAAAAAAGCCGCATCGTAATCATGCGGCTTTTTTATAGACTACAATGTTTATCAGTCAAGCAGTTGTTTAACTGTATTGACCACATTTTCGGTGGTGAAACCAAAATGTTCAAACAACACATTGCCAGGAGCTGATTCACCGAAGGTGTTTTGCGCAATCACTTTACCTTCCAAGCCGACGAACTTATACCAGTAATCCCCTTGCGCAGCTTCAACTGCAACGCGTTTGGTGCAATCTTTGGGCAACACCGATGCCTGGTACTCTTCAGATTGTGTTGTAAAAGTTTCTGCACAGGGCATGGAAACCAGTCTGACCTGATGTCCCTGGTTGTTGAGCTGTTCTGTTGCTTGCGCAGCAATACCCACTTCGGATCCAGTTGCAATGATGATGGCTTCAGGTGTTCCCTGACAGTCTTTTAATACATAGCCACCTTTGTAAATGTTTTGTATTTGTTCATTGCTTCTTTGCTGATGTTCAACTTTTTGACGGGTAAACAACAAACAACTGGGTCCATCAGTTTTTTCTACAGCGGATTGCCAGGCCACCACCGATTCAACCGCATCACAAGGACGCCATACATGCATATTAGGAATCATGCGCAAAGTAGGTGCTTGTTCTACTGGTTGATGTGTGGGCCCATCTTCACCCACACCTATGGAATCATGGGTGTACACAAAAATATTCCTGATTTTCATCAAAGCCGCCATGCGCAGCGCATTTCTGGCATATTCTGAAAACATCAGAAAAGTGGCGCTGTATGGAATAAAAGCACCATGCAAAGCCATGCCATTGGTGATGGCACTCATGGCAAATTCGCGTACGCCATACGAAATATAATTACCGGAAAAGTTACCATCATTGATTGACTTTGAACCAGACCAGAAGGTGTTGTTAGACGGTGTTAAATCTGCCGAACCGCCAAAAAACTCAGGCAGTAAGGGTCCCAGTCCTTCCAGAGCCAGTTTCGATGCTTGTCTGGTGGCCAATTGTGGTTCATCAGTGGTGACTTTTGCCAGGTATTCATTGAGGTGGTTGTGCCACTCGGCAGGCAATTCGCCGTTTATTCTTCTGCTCAGTTCTGCTGCCAAGTCGCCATGAACTTGCTGATAGGCTGTCATCTGTTCGTTCCAGTCACTTTCAGCACTTTCGCCAGCTGCTTTGGCATCCCAGGCAGTGTAAATTTCTTTGGGAATGTCAAAAGGCGCATGTGGCCAATCCAAAGCATCTCTGGTCGCTTTGATTTCTTCATCGCCCAATGGAGCGCCATGACAATCGTGTGAACCTGCTTTATTGGGAGCGCCTTTGCCAATCAGTGTTTTGGCACAGATCAGGGTGGGTTGGTCAGTAACCTTTTGACCCGCTTCTATAGCTGCCTGGATGGCCTCAGCATCATGGCCATCCACATCTTCAACCACATGCCAGCCATAGGCACGAAAGCGTTGTGGGGTGTTGTCGGTAAACCAGCCATCTACTTCGCCATCAATGGAAATGTTGTTGTCATCATAGACTGCAATCAATTTGCCTAATTTCAAGGTGCCGGCAAGCGAGCAGGCTTCATGCGAAATACCTTCCATTAAACAACCATCGCCAAGGAATACATAGGTGTGATGGTCAATGATTTGATGGCCGGGTTGGTTAAACTGCTTGGCCAATAATTTTTCGGCCAATGCCATGCCCACAGCATTGGCAATGCCTTGGCCCAAAGGACCTGTTGTGGTTTCAATACCAGGCGTATAACCATATTCTGGGTGACCTGGAGTTTTGGAATGTAACTGTCTGAAATTTTTCAGGTCTTCCATGCTCAAATCATAACCAGACAAGTGCAGTGCTGCATAAGGCAACATTGAACCGTGACCATTAGACATCACAAATCGATCACGGTTGAACCAGTTGGGATTGTTGGGGTTGTGTTTAAGAAAGTCATTGAATAAAACTTCGGCTATGTCTGCCATGCCCATGGGAGCGCCGGGGTGTCCTGAGTTGGCTTGTTGAACGGCGTCCATAGCCAGGACTCTGATGGCATTGGCCAATACTTTTCTGTCTGTCATGAATTGTTGCACTGAGAACGGTTGGATTGTTGGGTATTTTATGGATTCTGCACTGTATAAACAATCAATAATACAGGTTTTCAGAAGTGGATGGATTATCGGGAAATTTCAACAGTCCATGTAAACAGTCGAACCATTCAACCTTTTAAGTTAAAATTTGTAGGATAAGCGTTTGACTTGAGTGACCATTATCACTTATTAATTCAGTTTTCAGGAAATAATCAAGCCATGTATTTAGCCTTGCTCAGCAAATTAATTCGCGACTCATTCCGAGATTTGTTGCCGATTGTTGTGGTTATCGTATTTTTTCAGCTGTTTATCATACAAACGGTACCAGATGACTGGATTGAAACTACCCTGGGAATGGGCATAGTAGGATTTGGTCTGGCGATATTTTTGTTGGGTCTTGAAATTGGAATTTTTCCTGTTGGAGAAAACCTCGCTCGCGATTTTGCCAAAAGCAAGCATGTCTTTTGGTTGTTGGTTTTTGGTTTTTTGGTTGGCTTTGGTACGACGGTAGCTGAGCCTGCATTGATTGTGATTGCCCACAAGGCAGCAGACATCAGTCAAGGACGAATTGATTCTACGGTATTGCGCTTGGTGGTGGCGTTTTCCGTAGGCTTTGCCATCTTGCTGGGTGTATGGCGTATTTTAAAAGGTCACCCCATACATTATTACATCATCACTGGCTATGTTTTGGTGGTGGTAACCACTTTTTTTGCACCCAAAGAAATCGTTGGTTTGGCTTATGACCTGGGTGGTGTGACCACATCGACCGTAACTGTACCTTTGGTGGCTGCTTTAGGTATAGGTTTGGCTTCATTCATCAAAGGCAGAAACCCAATGATTGACGGGTTTGGTTTGATTGCGATGGCTTCTTTGACACCGATGGTGTTTGTGCAGTTGTATGGCATTTTTGTTTATAACTTTGTCGAAGCCAAAGCGGTGGCAGAGGTGGCATCGAATGCTGTCAATTCTGGTGGGATTCAAATAGATGTGAATTATTTAATCAAAGGCCTGATCAACACCACGCTGGACGTTTTGCCAATTGTTGGAATCATCTTGTTTTTTCAACTGGCGGTGCTGAAAAAACCATTAGCTGGCTGGCGCAAAATTGTTATGGGCTTTATACTGGTTATTCTGGGTTTGGATGCTTTTATTGTTGGTCTTGAAATGGGGCTGTTTGCTTTGGGTGAAACCATGGCTATGGAGTTAACGGCATTAGACTCAATTGGTACTATTTATGCTTTTGCTTTCCTGATTGGTATTTCGACCACCTTTGCGGAACCGGCTTTAATTGCCATCAGCAAAAAATCCGTTGAGATCAGTGACGGACGAATCGATGATTTGATGCTCAGAAGTTTTGTGGCGCTGGGAGTGGGTATTGGTATCACTTTAGGCGCACATCGCATCATTGATGGAGAGCAAATTCATAATTACATCATTGCTGGATATGCGCTGGTTATTCTGTTGACTACTTTTGCCCCACGGTACATCATTCCTATTGCCTATGACAGCGGTGGTGTAACCACATCAACCATAACAGTGCCGCTGGTGGCTGCTTTGGGTATCGGGTTGGCCAGTAATATTCCAAACCGGGATCCATTGATTGATGGCTTCGGTTTGATTGCATTTGCATCGCTGTTCCCGATGATAACGGTGATGTTATACGGCGTTGTGATAGATAAACTCAAAATCAAAACCGATACACAGCTGGATCAACAGTACAAAACTTCAGAAGGTTTGGAAAACCCATTTAGACCAAAAATTGGACATTCTGTCATTATTGATGGTGAACATCAGCCTGATTTGGCTAAAAAAATGGACTTACATTTCAATGCTTTGGTTGTCATTGTTCCCAAAGATAAAAAGGAGTTGGCTGTTGAATCGGCAAAAAGTGCAGGGGCTTCAGGCGTCACCATTTTGGATGCGGAAGGCATGGGATTAAGCAAATTCGACAATTTGTTCAGGGTCAATCATGAAGTCAGTGATGCGGTGTTGATATTTTTTTTGCCAACTCATATGGTTAATGATGTATTGGAAGCCATCATACACCGGTTACACATCAACTCCACCGAAGATGGGATTGCCTTTACTTTCCCCATTAATCAATTGAATGGGATTTCTCTGCGACAAGTAGATGTGTTTAAAGATAAATTGGATGAAAAGAACCAACGAGTTACAAAAGAAGTATAATGATTGAAACTTCTTGTAAAGGAGTGAGCAATAGTTTCTATCTAGAGATCTTTTATCTTTGATTACGAATCGAGCAATGGTCTCTATCTAGTATGATTGCTCTATTAAAATAAGCATAATAGGCTGAGAACGATAATTTTGAGGATGATATGGCTAAGAAAAAAACATTGAAAAAAACAGCTAATGACAAAAAAGCACCTAAATTGGCAGAAACTCTGGTGGGATCAGCCAATGAAATTTGGTTAGCTGGATTAGGTGCTTTTGCCAAAGCACAATCTGAAGGCAAGAAAATTTATGATAAATTGATTGATGAAGGTAAAGATTTTGAAAAGTTATTCAAGTCAGTGCCACAAAAAGCAGTCAGTGATGTTAAATCCACAGTGAGCTCAACAGTAAGCACAGCCAAGAAAAGAGCATCAGAAAGTTGGGATAAACTGGAAGATGTGTTTGAAAAGCGGGTTGAAAAATCTTTGAAAAACCTGGGCGTGCCAACCGGTAATGAGCTGGGTGATTTGTTGGAAAGAATTGAGTCATTGACTAAAGAAGTCAGTAAGTTGGTGAAAGATTCAGGTGTGTCTGTTGCTTCAGACATCAAAAAAGCTACTTCTTCCATCACGAAAACGGCCAGTAAAACAGCCAGTGATGTGAAAAAAGCTGCGGTTAAAGCAGCCAAGCCAGCGACCAAAGCCACTAAAAAGAAAACAGCTAAAAAGGCTACTCCAGCAAAGAAAGCGACTGCAACGAAAACCACTAAGAAAAAAGTGGCCAAAAAGACCACAGCTAAAAAAGCAACCAAGAAAAAAGTCAGCAAAAAGTAAACTTTTTCAAGGAAATAAAAAAACCACCTCATAAGAAGGTGGTTTTTTTTTGGGTTTTAAAAAAGTTTTAAGCGCTGTTGGATGCGCGAATGCTTCGTTCTAAAGCATCCAGAGAATGACTCAGTTGATCTGACCAATGTAGAGGCGACGCTTTTTCATTGATAAAAGTTTCGATGGAGCGGCTTTTTTGATTTAGCCTGGTTTGATTGATGTACATACCATGCCGTTCCAGCACTGAACTCAACTCAACTTGTTGATTCTTGATGTGTTGGCGGGTTAATTGAAAAGCATACTCACACAACTGATCCCGTTTGGAATAACTGAATAAATTGGAATTGAACAAAGTTTCATCATCAGCATCAGGCTCAGCCAATATAATGTCTGCATGAGGGTAAAGGCTTTCGTATTTGTCCAGGCCTGACTTCAATCTGGATTGAACAATTGAGCGAAATGTTTGTGACAGCACCAGTGGCAAGCCGCCTTCTGCCAAACCTTTTTCGTTCAGTTCAATACTGCGTTCAAAGGGAACTATGGGGTTAATTGCAAACAGTAAATGCGTGTCCTGTTTCAAAGCAGCCGAAGCATTCATGGTGCGCCGCAAAGCACCATCAACGTAATAATTGCCCTCAATATTCACAGGCGAATACAATCCAGGCAGAGCCGATGAAGCTTGTACAGCTTTGGAAATAGGGACATGGTTTCTGACTTTATTGCCGAAAGCTGCAATTTTTCCACTGTTCAATTCACAGGCAACTATATAAAGTTCTTTTTCCAGTTTGCGAAAATCATTGGTTTGCCCGTGATCTTCAATAATTGTTTTGAGGAAGTTTTCCAGTTTTTCATTATTGAACACACCAGCGGGTAAAGCAGTTCCAGCCATTTCCAACAAATCCACCACGCTGGTTTTCAAAGGGTTGTGTAACCATTTAAGCAGGGTTTTGGAAATCAAAGCAGGTGTTTTGGCCAAGTTTAAAATGTAATCCTTGTAGGCAGGTTGCAAAAAATGATCTGGATTAAAAGGCGTTTCCGCTCTTTTGCTGAAAGCAAAAATTTGCGACATTTTTTTTAAATCAATGCCATTGGCCAACCCGGCAGCTATGAAGGCACCGGCACTGACGCCAACATAAACATCCAATTCAGTCATTTCAAGTGGCTCAATACAGTCCTGAATGGCGCACAAGGCGCCCAGTTCGTAAAAACCACCCAAAGGACCGCCACCTGCCAGGGCCAGACCGAATTTTAAATTGCTTTTTGTGGGTTTAGCAGCAGCTTTAATTGTAATCATGCGCAGTATTATACTGCGAGCTAAATGACGAGTAAATTAACTGAGTGGACAGTGAGAAAATAATTAACTTATTTGGTAGAGGTTAAGTAATTGAGCTATATTTTGCGAAATATTGTCATGGTTTTTTGTGTTGTATATAATGGAGGTCTCTAATAAATCTCATACAATTTGGAGAAATTGATGACAGGTGACAATTTATGATAAAGGTGATGTTGGTTGATGACCATGACATTGTAAGGACAGGCATCAGAATGGTCATTGAGAAAATGTCAGGTATTAAAATTGTTGGAGAAAGTCAAGATGGCTATGAGGCTTTGGAACAAGTTAAAGCATTGAAGCCTGATGTGGTGTTAATGGATGTCAACATGCCAAGGATGAGTGGATTGGAAGCCACAAGAAAAATAACTGAGTTGGATAAATATGTGCGCATCATCATTTTAACGATACATGCGGAAAATCCTTATCCTAAACAAATGTTGGATGCAGGTGCCAGTGGCTACTTAACCAAAGGCTGTGCAGCTGCGGAACTTGAGGATGCCATCAAGAAAGTATATGGCGGTCAAAAATATGTGGGCGCTGACATTGCACAACAAATGGCCTTGTCGATGTTACCTGGTGGTAAAAAGGCATCACCCTTTGATATTTTGACCAGTCGTGAAATGGAGGTCATGATGCTGTTGGTAAGGGGAAAGAAAGCCAAAGAAATTGGTAAAATACTGGGCTTAAATGATAAAACTGTGGCCACTTATAAATACCGTATTCTTGAAAAGATGGAGTTACAAAACGACGTCAAGTTGACTCACATGGCCATTCGTCATGGCATTCTCGACGCAGATGAAGTCGGTGTTTTGAACTGATCTGTGTTCTGAGGCTTGATTTGCTGAATCAATGACCTTCAAAAAAACAGTAAAAAAGCTGATTTTTTACTGTATTCTCAATGTGTTTTCCTATAAAATTGCCCGTCTTTTTTAGAGCCCTGAATTTTTAGAGGAAAATTATGGTTAAAGTTAAGTTAGTTAGGCATGGTGCAAAACGCGCCCCTTTCTATAAAGTAGTGGCTACAGATTCACGCAATGCTGGTGACGGTAAAGCATTGGAAAGATTGGGTTTTTTCAATCCTATGGCAAGAGGTCAAGAAGTAAGACTGAACTTGAACATTGAGAGAATTAACCACTGGATCAGCCAAGGCGCACAGGTTTCTGACCGTGTTGGTAGCTTGATGAAGCAAGCACAAAAATCAGCTTAATTGCTGTGTCGGATGATTTATTAACCGTAGGTAAAATCACCGGCCATTTCGGTGTAAAGGGTTGGTTAAAAGTGTATTCATACACCCAGCCCATGGAAAACATCGCTAACTACTCGCAATGGTATGTGGGTGGTGAATTAATAAAAGGAATCAAGGCCAAGCGACATGGTAAGACCATGATTGCCTATTTTAAAGGCTTGGATAACAGGGAAAAATCTCAGCCTTATATAGGCAAGGAGATTGAAATTTCAGCCGAAGAACTGGGTCAGTTGCCAGAAGGTGACTACTATTGGATGCAATTAATTGGTTTGACGGTGAAAAACCTTTCAGGTCATGAGTTGGGTGAAGTGAAGTCCATGTTTGAGACTGGAGCCAATGATGTGCTTGTGGTGAATACCGGTGCAGGTAAAGAGCATTTAATACCTTATATATTAGGTGGTACTGTGGTACAGGTCGATTTGGTCAATCAAACCATGACAGTGGATTGGGAATTGGAAAGTGAATAGATGGAACTCAATGTCATTACATTATTTCCTGAAATGGTTAAACAAACCCTCAGCTATGGCGTCATAGGAAAAGCGATTGAATCAGGTTTGCTGAAGCTGAATTGTTTCAATCCTCGTGAGTTTGCTGAAAATAAGCACAACAGGGTGGATGATAAGCCTTTTGGTGGTGGTGCTGGTATGGTCATGATGTATGACCCACTGGTCAGAACTTTGGAACATATATCTACCAAAACCGAAACTGGAATGGTTGTGTTTTTATCACCACAAGGTGAAAAATTACAACAAGCCCACTGTAATGAATGGGCAGGTTTATCACACATGACTTTGGTGTGTGGCAGATATGAAGGCGTGGATCAAAGATTCATTGACCAACATGTCGACAAAGAAATATCTATTGGTGACTATGTCATCAGTGGTGGCGAAATGGCTGCCTGTGTGGTCATTGATGCAGTGGCACGACAACAACAAGGCGTGCTGGGTTCGGATGAATCGGCAGAGACAGATTCATTCATGAACGGAAAGCTCGGTTATCCGCAGTACACCCGTTCTGAAATATTGGGACAATCAGGCGTCCCATCCGTTTTATTAAGCGGTCATCATGAAGCCATTAAACAATGGCGGGATGCGCAATCGTTAGCAATAACAAAGCGAAAAAGGCCTGATTTATTGGAAGGCACCTCTGAGAGTTGAAAGGCTGCTCATGTACCCATAAGAATGATTGATTAAGAGAATAAATCATGAGTGACATTATTAAACAAATCGAAGCTGCACAATTACGCAGTGATTTACCAGAGTTCAGCCCGGGTGATACCGTTGTGGTTGGTGTTAAAGTAATCGACGGCAGCAGGGAACGTGTTCAAAACTATGAAGGCGTTGTTATCGCAGTTAAAAATCGTGGCTTAAATTCTGCTTTTACAGTGAGAAAAATTTCTTACGGTGAAGGTGTTGAGCGTGTTTTTCAAACACACAGTCCTTTGATTGACAGCGTTACTGTCAAACGTCGCGGTAAAGTTCGCAGAGCCAAATTGTACTACTTACGTGGTCTTGAAGGTAAAGCTGCTCGTATTACCGAGAAGTTGGACATTAAAAAGTAATCACTGAATAGAGAGAAGAATTATGTCAAGAGTATGCCAGGTTACTGGAAAGAAAACCGTGTTTGGAAATAATGTTTCACACGCAATGAACAAAACCCGCAGAAGATTCCTGCCTAACTTGCAAAATCACAAGTTTTGGGTAGAAAGTGAAAACCGTTGGGTTCAGTTACGAGTCTCAGCCAAAGGTATGAGAATCATCGATAAGAAAGGCATTGACGCTGTTTTGGCTGAAATGCGTCATCGTGGTGAGAAGGTGTAATCATGAGTAACAGTAAAAGAGATAAAATCAAATTGGTTTCTAGTGCCGGTACTGGACACTACTACACCACTGATAAAAACAAGAAAAACACGCCTGACAAAATGGAAATGAAAAAATACGATCCAGTTGTCAGAAAACACGTGATTTATAACGAAAAGAAAATCAAATAAGTATTGTTTGATTAAAAGTTTGAGTCATTTCGGCTTAAACACAACGTCTGTCAGTTTTGCAATTCGCAGCAGGGTGCTCTTTAAATGAGTTGCTGCGATTAAAACTGGCATTGAAATAACCCTGAACATAGGAAAATTAAAATGGCAAAAGTTACTGTCAAACAGCTGCTGGAAGCTGGTGCTCACTTTGGGCACAACACCAGATATTGGAACCCTAAAATGGCCCCTTACATCTTTGGCGCCAGAAACAAAATTCATGTCATCGATTTACGTAAAACCGAAGAAATGTTGAATGACGCCATGAACTTCATGGGTAAAATTGCATCTCGTCGCGGTAAAGTGATGTTTGTTGGTACCAAACGTGCTGCCAGCAAAGCTGTTAGGGAAGAAGCGCAACGTTGTGGTATGCCTTTTGTTTCACACCGTTGGTTGGGTGGTATGTTGACCAACTTCAAAACAGTTCGTGCCTCAATCAACCGTTTGAAAGACATCGAAGCCATGCAAAAGGACGGTCGCATTGAACGATTTGTGAAAAAAGAGCAACTTGAAATGGAACGTGAAAGGGTTAAGTTGGAAAAAACTCTGGGTGGTATCAAGGACATGAAAGGTTTGCCAGATGCTTTGTTTATTCTGGACACGCGTTATGAAGCCATCGCCATCAACGAAGCGAAAAAATTGGGTATTCCAGTGGTTGCAGTGGTAGATACCAACAACTATTTTGATGATGTTGACTATGTCATTCCTGCCAATGATGATGCCATGAAGGCCATCAGATTGTATGCAGCCACAGCGGCAGATTCAATCTTGGAAGGTAAAGCGGCTATGCAAATTGCTCCAAAGACAGAAAAAGCGGTTGAAGAGAAACCAGCCAAAGCCAAGAAAGCAGCACCTAAAGCTGAAGCAAAAGTCGAAAAAGAAGAAG